>NZ_JBYKYF010000096.1:0-9936 GCF_057736855.1 Sporomusa sp. | reverse complement strand
AGGATTTGCAGATGCAGCAAACGTTAGGGATGAGCAAAAAACGATATCCCCTCTAGTAACGTTAAGCAACTTTAACGCTAAATGTATGGCTGCTGTACCAGAACTCAATGCTACCGCACCCTTAACCCCCACATACTCCGCTATTTCCCGTTCAAATTGCTCCACATGGGGACCAAGTGGAGCAATCCAATTGGTGTGAAAAGCTTCTGCCACCATTTGTTGTTCTAAATCCCCGATATGGGGTGGTGATAGATAGATACGTTTATTTTGCATAACCATGTTATCCACTCCTCACACTACATGCTTCTTCACGATCCGCCCAGGAACCCCGACAACCGTAACATCATTGGGTATGTTTTCAGTAATTACAGTCCCGGCTCCCAGAATCACATTATCACCAATAGACACCTGCTGAATTACTGAAGAACCTATCCCCAGCCAACTATAATTACCTACCCGGACTGTCCCTGCTAAACGAACACCAGGTGATATATGCACTCCATACCCCAACTCACAATCATGGTCAATCGAAGCAGAGGTATTAATAATGCTTGCCATCCCTATCCGGGTTCCTGCATTAACTGCAGCTTGTGCAAAAACAACGCTTCCCGCGCCAATCCATGCCGATTGACTAATAAATGCAGTTGGATGAATCACTGTTGCCAGTACAAAACCCATTTGACTTAAACGCCGGGTTAACTCCACCCGCAATATGTTGTTCCCCAGTGCTACTACAAGATGTGAATACTCTGGTAAAAATTGAAATGCCTGGGCAATTGTACCTACAACCGGCCATCTGCCTGAAAACTGTATTGTAGGATACTGATCATCTAGAAACGCAATTTTCTCCCATAATCCACTCTCAAAAGCAGTATCGGCAACAACTCTTCCATGTCCACCTGCGCCTGCAATTAATAATCCTGCCATTGTTCACTACCTCGGTATTTTTCCATTGTTACATGACCTTGCTGATGTATTCCATCTGTTGAAATCACTTTTAATACTGTCAGCCAAAGAATTTTCACATCTAACCAAATCGACCAATTATCCACATACCAAACATCTAACCTAAACTTGTCCTCCCATTTTAAGGAGTTTCTGCCATTTATTTGAGCCCATCCAGTAATTCCGGGTTTAACCTCATGTCTGCGTGCCTGTTCAGCAGTATATAAAGGTAAATACTCCATTAATAATGGCCTTGGCCCAACTAAGCTTAACTCCCCCTTTAGTACATTCATGAGTTGGGGAAGCTCGTCTAGGCTGAATTTCCGCAGCATTGCGCCACTCTTGGTTAGCCGCTTTTCGTCAGGAAGCAGATTTCCTGCTTCATCTCGTTCATCCGTCATAGTGCGAAACTTATATATATTGAAAGGTTTAGCATGTAAACCCGGTCTTGTCTGTTTGAAAAAAACCGGAAAACCCATCTGACTTACAATAATGGCAGCCACCACCAAAAAAACCGGTGATAAAATAACCAGGAGACTACTAGATACAACCAAATCAAACATTCGTTTTATCAATAATTCCACTCTACGACCCGTACCCAACTCCACTGCAGCCAGCATGTCCTGGTAAAATTCCCTCATATTCTTCCATACGGTATCCTGATTGTATAATTCTGTAACTCTTTGTCTCGCTGCTTGCCCCATTTGCACAGCCAGTTTTTTGTCATGTAACAGCAGCTCCACGGCTTTTGCTAGTGCGCTGCTATTGCCTACCGGTACTAGCAACCCTGTCACACCATCAACCACAACATCCACACACCCTGTTGCTCGCGTGGCAACTACAGGAATCCCCATGGCGCCGGCCTCAAGTAATACAGTTGGCAAGCCTTCACGGTATGTCGGCAAAATAAGTAATTCCATCAGCTTGTAATACGGTATCGTGTCAGTAACATAACCTACATGAATGATCCTCTCATCCTGGACAATTTTTTGTCGTGTATTTTCTGAGATTGGGTCACCGTCTTCAAATTCTCCCAACAACAACAGATATAGGTTAGGGTGTTTATCTTTCAATACTGCAAAAGCTTCAATAAGTTCATATATCCCTTTATCCTTTGTTAACCGACCAATAAACCCGATAAATCTGGCATCTTCCCTAATATTGTTTTCCTTACAAAAGGCGGTTTTATCTAAACTAAGCGAGTTCATATTGTTAAATATGCTGAGGTCAATACCGTTACAACTACCTTCCCCTAGTACCGTAATCTTATCTGCTGTAGCTAATTTATGTTCTATAAATTTACTCTTTAGGCTTTTACTTACACATAGTATCCTATTAGCGCAAAACGCAGTGATTCTCTCGGTTACCGTTAATAATATCCGTTTCCATCCCGTCAGTGTCTCCAGACGCAATCCATGACAAGTGTATATCCTAACAGGTACTCTACAGATAAACGCTGCTATACTAACTAATAGCCCTGCTTTTGGTGTTCCGGCATTGACAAGCGAAGGTTTAATTTTTTGGAATAACCTTACTAATAAATACAGGCTGCGAATATCCTTCCAGATAGATATTTCCCGTTCCATTGCCAACGGGTAATATGTTACCCCTTCATGATTAGCCCAGCCGGGCGAGCATACTACCGCTATGTCAAATCCGGCTTTTTGTAAATAAACAATTTGCCCTTTAAAGAAGTCCATGCTTATGGCTGATGTGACAGCCAATACTAATAATGGTCTTTGGCGATATTCCGAACTATGCTTATGACTCAATAGTTTTGTACCTCCTATTTACATTTTTGGTTATTATTACCATAGATATGCAAAAAAAATATTCTGCTATCCCTATTTACCGTCTGCCTATTCTCGATACGGCAACGTTTACACTCCAGACCAATGTACTTTCCGACTTGGTCTAACCGCTCTAATCAGCTTTGATAGATATACATATATGCACATACAGATTGGGCTTTTAAGACGAACGATCCTCACTAATATATCCTTGCAACGGACACTTCTGCCGTTGGGTATGCTAAATACCGTTTGAAAATGATCATGATGATTTAATCGTCTTATTTCTCGAATCTTATACAACACAGTGGTGTTTGCATCTTTATGAAACAAAGACATTATAGCAAACATATATTCAGTAAATATAAATCGCATAATTGCCAACGAATGTTTTTGACGATTTACCCGTTTTTTATCTAACAGGTCCTGGAATTCATGCATCATTATGATCCTACTATTAACACCAGTTGTAGTAAGCTTAGATGATAAGCTACCCGCCGCACGCTTATACCAGTTATACACCCACTCTTTAACAACCTCAATCGTATCGGTAAATTTAAGATATACTAAGTTAAAAAAAGTATCTTCTCCTATGTCAATTCTCTCATCAAAACGAATATTATTTTCGATAATACACATTCTCCTATATACTTTACTCGTAACAGTAGTAAGTAACCCATCATTATACAACGCGGGAAAGTCAGCAGCAACTACCTTCCCTTCCATAGATATTATGGTCTTACCGCGTGGAAGGTCTGTTGCCTCGTCAATTATAGTAAAACCAAATACTAATAAGTCAGGTTTATTTTTTATATGCGATAGGATCAGTTCGATCATATTGGGTACTACGGTGTCGTCAGCATCAACAAACGTAATATATTCTCCTCTTGCCTTTTCAATGCCTAAATTTCGAGCAGAACAAACTCCGCCGTTTTTCTTTCTCACTAGCACAAAATTACTATATTTAGACGCATACTCATGACAAATTGCCGCACTTCGATCTGTTGACCCATCGTCAATTATAATAACCTCGAAGTTGCCATTGGTTTGTTCTACAAACGAATGTAAACATCGCTGTAAATAGGTTTCGGCATTAAAAACAGGAATAATTACACTTATCTTCATTTTAAAACCTCACTCATTAGCTGAAATTACTCCAATTTTATCCGTTTATCACTATTGCAGACACCCATATTTCTAGACAGATGATATAAAATCTTTATGCCTTAAGAAGCTTGCGCCTAGTTTCTCCGATGAATAGTTTATTATAAGGTACTTTGCTGATAACACGTACTGTCAGTGTGCTTAGGACTGTCATAAATAAAAATAATCCAACATAAAACCAAAGCGAAGACATGTCCACTTTTAACGCCGGAGCCATGGCATTAACGAAAATCCGCAAATAAAAAACATGAATAAGATAAATGCCAAAAGAATATTTTCCTAGATAAAGCAATCCACGCTTTAACAGGCGATCTGACTGATACAATGTGTTCGATATGGCAAAAAGGTAGGTTATTATAGTTGTAAACAAAACAAGTTCCAATAGAATACGGCTAAGTGCTATCATATAATTTTTTTCACCGTAAAATACATCAATCCAGGCTGTGGTTATTGGTATGATAAGCATGGATATAAATGCAAACATTTTGAACTTGTTCTTTAAAACACATTGTACGATTAGGTCTTTATAGGAAAAGAATATCATCCCTAACAGAAAATATACTATCCAACCGAGAAAGGTTGTACCAAACAGCAGTATGTCTACAAAATTATGTTTCACCGGAAAATCATTCACCGCCGTCCAAAGGAGTTGTAGGATCACGGCACCAAATAAAAGTTTTTTATATTGAAAATTCACCATAAAATGCTCATATACTTTACGGATGACCGGGTAGAATATATACATTCCGAATAAAGCTTTAAAAAACCAAAGATGAAAACTGGCATTAAAAGTAATTATATATTTTATCATCGTCAGCATGGAGGATATATTTGGATGAAATAAGTAACAATAGAATATGGAGGACAACAGATATGGGGGTAACGTATTTCTAAATCTGTTTTTGTAAAAACGCAAATAATGAAACGATCCCGGGTAATTTCGTGCTAACACGAAACCGGAAATAAAAATAAATAATGGTACTGCAAAGTGCGCCATAATATCTATCACGATATTTGCCAACACCAGCAAATTTACTGCGTGAACGTATTTGAAATACATGCTTGTATGTATAAGTAAAACCCCGAGTATTGCCCATCCACGTAATAGCTCTATACTTCCATCTTTCGCTTTACCAGCCATACTGTCGCCTCCCCCGTGGATTCACAGACTACCCTACATTTTATAAACAAACTGCAGACGACTACATACTAGGCCTCTGATAATACTGAGCACATGCGCAAACTCTATGGTTTTATAAAACAAAATAATAAATATAGTATTAGGAATAAGTAAGCAACAAACCGTTCTCCCTATAAAACTTAAAAACGTATTTGTGGTAAACATTGAGCAAGCAAAATCTGTAATAAATGCAGCGGTTATTGTAGCCATTGCATATATTGCATATTTTCTAAAATATTCTCTGAGAGGTCTTCTCAAACCGTACCGATACAAAATGTATGGCTCTACCCAAAAGCTAGTAGTAACCGTACTTGTAAGTGTTCCTAATAAAATTCCTGCCAAACCCAGCTTTGTTGCCAAAATAATAGATGCTATAAGATTGACTGTAACTTCAAAAATAGGTTTATATCGATCTTGCCAAAACAATCCCATGGTGTCTTTATATATCAATACGGTTTTTCTCATGCCTGTTATAAAAAAATTGCTTACAATCAGCAAAACAATATACTTGCTTATTATGTATTGACTACCTATCCACAGAACAATAAATGGATTCATTAATACCCAGAAGGCTACGGCGCAAAAACCATAGAGCCAGAAATTTATAAAGAAAGTCGTTTTAAAAATGCTATTTGATTTCTCAAGCGTTTCCTTAGCGTTGAGATGACCTATACTGGCACTAACTGACGAAAAAATCTGATGTAAAAACCCTACTACGATTCCAATTATCATACTGTAATTGGAATACAATCCTACCCAATACACACCGACAAATGATGCAATTAAGATATTCTCTATACTAAGGATACATACTCCACCGATTTTATGAAAAATCATAGCAGTTATATTTCTAAATATAGTGTTGCGTGTTTCTTTGTCTAAGAATACTTTGCATCGGTTTTGCAAAAACGGATACAGCTTATCTGCTTGTTTGGATAGGAGAAAATTACAAAAAAAGTTACACATGATTTGTACAGCTAAATACATAATAAAATTCTTAGTCTGAATGAGTACTATGATTTGCATGATATTTTGCAATATGCTAAATATATTACTGTAGATAACAGTAATATATTGTTTCTGGTCTGCGGTAATAATTGCACTTTTATACGCAAACAAGTAGGAAATGACTGAATTCAGTACAAACATTAAGTATATTAATAATAAGTTTGGTATATCAGGTTTTTCTGTTAGTATCTTATCCAAAAAGGGTAATATGGCCAGTCCCAATAGAGCAACAGAGCAGGCAATAATTTGATAAGCAGTAGCGTAGAACTGCATCAATGCTTTAATTTTAGTTTCATCTCTTTCAGCTAAGGGTTTATACATACTATATGTGATTGCACTACCGATCCCAAGTTCAGCCAGAGACAATAAAGAAAGTATATTGCTAAATAATCCACTAACGCCTAAATACTCTGCACCTAAGGTGTTAATAAACACCGTTCTGCCAGCAAAGCTGAAAAAGATCGTAAGTAATCGTCCACTCAAATTAAATATTAGATTTCTCATTGTGTTTGTTGTTCTTGAACTATAATCCATGTATAAATCCCTTCTGACTACTCACTTTCATTCAGCTAACACCAATTTGTATATTTTTTCCATTTCTTCTATGTTACCCTTTTTCTCAGCTTCTAAAAATCTAATAATATTGGTTCTGAGTATATGGTCATGTAGCATCCTGCTAACCCCATCACAAACGGCATCAGCATTCATGTCCACAACCAGTCCATTTTTTCCGTCAATGATTTGATTATGCACAGCATCAAAATTAGTAGTCACAACCGGTTTATTTAACATCCTTGCCTCCGCTATGGCTAATCCAAATCCCTCAAATCTTGATGTTTGGATATATATATCACAGTTTTTAATATAGGGATATGGGTTTGCGCTAACACCTAACAGAACAAAATCTTGTTCCAAGTGATTTTGGTGCAAATACTGCTTGATTTCATCACGCAAAATACCCTCTCCAAGAACATACCAGCGAAAACGAATGCCTTGTTCTTTTAGCTTCTTGCATGCCTCGATAGCTATATCGTAGCCCTTGGATTGTACCAACCTGCCAATTGTAAGCAAGCGCCAGCCGTCAAAATTATCTGTATACCCCTCCCCTTGATCGGCCAGCTTGCTGATTACATACGGGTTATTTATATCATAAACAACCTGTATTTTCCGAGAAAATTCAGGGAAGTTAGATACTAAGATTTCTCTTGCCAAATCTGAAACGGCTACGATGGTATCCACTTCATCATAAAATGGATAATCATAATCCCTGTCATACCCGGCCAATGTATAATTCGTATTGACCCACGCCAACTTCTTTTTGGCAGTCACCTTTTCCGCAACATAATAGGTAGGAAAACCTTGACTATATGCAATGGCGACATCATATTCCTGTACATGATTTTCGATCATGCTGGAAACATTTTTCCATAACAACTGCGCTCCATGCAGTTTTTTATTTTTCCTTACGGCAATCGTGTGTTTTACCCTTTTAGTTAGCATGTGAAATGTAAGTTGCTTAAGCGAAGAAAATATCGCATCTTTTATTGGCATTTCCATAAATTTTGAATACGGCAGAGGATGTAATATATGTACCTGTTTTGGTACTAATGTCTCAAAAACGCCGCCTCTTTTAAACAAAAGCAAATCTACAGAAACTGTAGCGTAATCAAGTAATGTAAGAAGCGAAAGTAAGCTTTTCTCAGCACCCCCGCAGGAAAGTGAATCAATGACAAATAAGACTTTTTTCATACTACACCTTTTTCTTTATTTATGCTGTTATACAGATACTGTTTTGACCTTGCTATCATTTCACTCAATTTACTATTAACAGCATGATAATTGATCGCCGGAAAAACATTAACTATATCCCGTTCTGTCGCGACCAACCGAGTTATCATTTGTAATGAGGTCAATAAATCTACCATTCTTGTATTTATTTTTTCACTTCGATTAACGACACAAAAGTTTTTCTCGAATATAATGGCAAATGCTGTAGCATGAAACGAGTTCGAAATCACAAACTCCGCATGTTTTATCAGGGATACAAACATCTCAGGATCAGCAAACCAAAAGTTTCTGTCTGCATATTTGCATTTGTAGTCATTGATGGAATATATCTTTAGATTATGCTTTCGTGCAATCGTAATGGCCGCTTTTTCTATTAGATCATTTTTTTCAAAATCATAAACCAGCAAATACTTTTCAGTGGCTCTATATACATCAAAACGGCACCATTCTTCTTTATCCAATAAGAAGACAGGGTCCACAACTTGTACACCGCGTTGAATTCCTAATGTCTCCAGTATCCTTAATCCACTGCTCTCACGTACCGAGATGCTGTCTAAGCGGCTTATTTTTTCCTTTATAAATTCTTTATACTCGTCAAGTATATCTACACTTGCAAAACTTGGGGCATATGATATTTTTCTCTTGTCCTTTTGAGAAACAAAATCCAAATAAAAGGCCGGGTCCCTGCCATTGGGAAATAGGCAGTTCCATATCTGATCACTACCACAAATATAAATATCCGCCTCCGGGGGATTTGCTTTTAACTGTTCATTGGATGTATATCTGACTGGAGTTAGTTGTAAGTATTTCTTAGTAAACAAATCAAATGCCCGCTTCCTTTTCAAGGAAACAACTCTCCCCGGAAACTTTACAAGCAAATACATCATTTTTTTTATGATGTTGGTATTCCATGCTGGGTGGTTAATCGCTAACAAGTCATAATGACGTGATAAATAGTCTGGCTTATAATTGATTATCTTTACATCGTGGCCTTGTCCTTGCAGATATTTCATTAATGCATATGCTTGTAATGATGCACCATGGTTATACACATCATGGCAGGTTATCGTTTTTATTAACATGGTTGCATTAGATTCCTTTCCTAATAATTACTCCAGAAACCCTAAAAATTCGCTTCTGTATACCATATGCAGCGTAATGACCATTTCATAATAGTAATAAATAAAATAGAAAAATAGGCACGCATTATATAAAGCTGTACTGGTTTTAGGAAATAGGTTCTTAATTAACCATGGTAAAAGAAGTAGGACAGAAAGACCAAAATAGATAGTCATTCTCGCAAAGATCCAGTTCTGCACCGCAAGTATATAAAAGACAAGATTTAATACACTAAAATTGATAAGTATATTGACGAGCTTGTCATTGCACTCTTCAATCGCTTTTCGGCCAATATAAGCTAATACTACCGGCACCGCAGCAATCAGCGCTCTCATTACATTTGCGCCTTGGTTTGACGCAAGTATATACTCTTGATAATGTTCATATTGGGTTCCCTCTAATGACCCCAGCAGAAAAGCACCAATTTGACTAAATGTCAAAAGGACCACGACAGAAGCAGCTAGTGTTATGCCTACCAGTCTGCTCCAGGGATTTAATCTGACAAAGAAATAGACCGGAATAAAAATCAACGCCGACAGATGCATGGTGCTCATGACTAACACGACACTGAAAAACAAAAGCCATCTTCCATCCACAATCCACTTAATAAGGAAAAACAATACTGACGCAACCAAAAATTGCCGCACGCCGTTCATCGTAACCAGATACATCCCTGAGGTTATGTACAAAAATAGGCTAAGTTCAAAAATTGCCGAATGTTTATATAAGATAATAAAAATTAATGTATTGGTAATCAGCGCGCATATGAGTAAAAAGACCTGGGGGTCGCTCGAGACAAACTCTTTGATAAAACTGGAAAAAAGCTTAAATCCATCATCACCTTTAAATAAGGTGAAATTTTCCATTGCTTCTGCAACCGTATCCGGCACATGATTAACGAAACTTCGAACATAGGTAAATGTATCCCCGATGACCCCAAAT
>NZ_JBYKYF010000095.1:0-10008 GCF_057736855.1 Sporomusa sp. | reverse complement strand
TTATCAGCATGCTCAATAAGCGTTGATAATACAGCCTGATTAGGAGCTAACCCAAGTGCCGCAGCAAGTTCACTTACAAGTGTCTGCCGCATGGTTTCCAGTTTGCCAGCCTCAATGATGAGCAATTCCTCCTGTTTAGTCACTTGCTCAAGCTCTTTAGGGTTAGCTGCAACCAGGATTTCACGTTTCTTCCGGCTTAAACGCAAAAGCGCCTGATAGATTCGAAGCATCTGATTCAAAAGAACAATCATTTTTTCCCACATAGCTGCCATAATGGTAACAGCCTCCTTTACTAGTACAGGCGCTCATTTTTTGAATAGGCAATGATTCTTTCGGCAAGTTCTCGCGAGTCGACCTTATACTCGCCTTTGGCGATTTTATCTGTCAATTCTCGCACTTTAACTTCCCGGACTTCTGGCATGTTTTTTATTGCCCGGAGATATTGGCTTATTTCCTGAGCATGGTTAGATATAATGACTTCGTCAGGGCGCTGGGTCGAACTTACTCCTTGGTTCTTAGCCCCTTTAGACACTTTCGTTTGCTCACCATAGACTTTAGCTATATTGGGGATATTTTTTATATTCATACGGCACCTCACAACTCAGGAGTTCTTACTTTGATTATCGTTAAAAATGGCGGGGTTATTAATCCCCACCACAAGCAATTAGAGTGAATTATTAAGTCTTATTACTGGATTTCGCTATTTTATTCAAAATATCAACGATCTTTATCTTCCACTACTTTTCCATACATCCGTGAACGCCGCTGGTAAGGCAGTACTTCTTGCTGTTCGTGGTGTTCGATGGCTTTCATCTGATCCAGGATATTTTTGCTGCATTTATCACACAGCCGCCCCTCATCAATTAATGTTCCGCAGGTTTCACAAGGATAAGAGATATCACAGCCCACGATGCGGCCACTGCGAATCAAACGCAAAATTACCTTATGTTTAACTCCGGTAGCTTGGTGAATTTCCTCCAGAGTAGCTTTGTCTACATCACGCAGATATTCGATGACTTTTTCCGCATCAGCTTCTTGTTTGCGGTAACATTCTGGACAAACTTTTGCCGCATTTTCGACATACACTCTGCCACATTCAGAACAATTCGCAAGTCCCATGAGTAGCCCCCCTTTTTTCCTTACCGTTATTATATAGTATTTTCACGCTATAGCCTAGGCCTTTAGACTTATTTCTAAAATATTAGGCATTTTTTTATAAAAGCAAGCAGGATTATGACGTTTTTTGGCTAATTACTTTATTGCTTATTTTACGTTTTTTGCTTTGGTTAAATTATGGAAATCCTAGGCAATGCCTATTATGCTGGTTTCCAATGAAAGGCAGTTTGTCGTGTATATGCTGACGCTGATGCAGGATCCCGAAGTTTATGCCGCTGATACGGAAACAGTCAATGGCATAATTGCTAACTTTATGCAGCTTATTCAACTAAAAAACGCCAAATTATTTTTGCACAGCCATCAAGTAGCTAATTATGCGGTCAGTGTTGCCGCCAAAATGAGACTTCCCCGGGAAGAGATTGAGCGTATCCGTTTGGCCGCACTGTTACACGATATTGGACATCTTACTGTACCCAATCAGGTACTGGCTAAGGTACCATATTTATCGACCCGTGAGATGAGTGTGTACAAAAATCACTGCAATGCCGGCAGTTGCATGCTGGAAAATATCCCCTCATGCCAAGAGCTGATTCCATATATCCGTTTTCATCATGAACGCTTTGACGGCACAGGCTATCCTAAGCGACTCAAAGGCGTAAACATTCCGCTCGGCGCACGTATTATTGCGGTGGCCAATCACTATGACCGGTTTATTAATCCATGTACCCAGCACTGGGTCAAAACCAAAGATGAAGCCGTCCGCGAGCTTTTGAGCCTGTCAGGCATGGCCTTTGATACTGAGGTAGTTCGGGCATTTATTGACGCCCTGGGGTAATTTACCGCGCCCCGCTGGCCAACACCAATCCGTTGACGGTTCGGGCCCCAGCCTTTTTAAGTTCTTTGGCACATTCATCCATGGTCAATCCGCTGGTAAAGATATCATCAACTAACAGAATATGTTTTCCAACTATTACTTCAGGGCGCGTTACCGTAAACGCGCCTTTCATGTTTTTGCGGCGCTCTTTGAGACTGAGCTCCCATTGGGGCAAGGTAGGAGTTGTCCGGGCAAGCACATCGTGCCAAATCAGGTTTCGCTGTATCGCCCAGGGTTTAAAAATCAGCACAGTCTGGTTAAAGCCACGTTCTCGCAGACGCTTAAAGTGAAGCGGCACAGGTACCACGGCTTCGATATTATGGTATTGATCCGGTGTAATGCCATAGTCCAACAGATACCTAAGTTTGGCAGCCTGACGGGTATTGCGGCGAAACTTCATGTCTCGGATGAGACGCTTAACTTGACCGTTATAGTCAGCCACCGTCAGGCAAGTATCCAGCCAGGTAAGATGATGTATAGGCAGTGATACTTGCCGTACGGCAACAATGGCAGCAAGACAGGCTTGGCACCAGGCATAACGATCAGCCCACCGACCGCAAGCCGGACAGCGCTGGGGAAACAGCAGATCAAGCAGGGCTTGCAGCCAATCCTTTAGCATAACGGTTCACCCTGAAGCCGTTCAGCCAGCAGCGAATACCGTCGACGGGTTCGGTCGCTCATAACCGCTGTGTTGAGGGCTGCTTTACTGCCCAACAATATGACCCGTTCTTTGGCCCTAGTAACGGCAGTGTACAGAAGATTGCGCTGCAGCATGATATGATGGCCTGGAGTAAGCGGCATGATAACCACCGGATACTCACTGCCCTGGCTTTTGTGAACACTCATCGCATAGGCCAGGGTCAGTTCATCATGTTCGCCTTTCTCATACACGACATCATCTTCCGGGTAACGAACAAGCACTTTACCGTCAGCAATAGCAAGAATATAGCCAATATCACCGTTAAAAACCCTTTTGGTATAGTTGTTGCGAATCTGCATCACTTTATCCCCTTCCCGCAGCACCTGATTAACGCCCTGGATGTATTCTTTACCATCCTTAGGCGGATTGAGTGCTGCCTGTAGAAGGCGATTGAGGTTCTCAACCCCGCATGGCTGGCGATGCATCGGCGATAATACCTGAACATCACGCCAACAATCATACCCCTCCTGCATAAGCTCAGTTTGGCACAAATCCACAATAGCCTCGGCCACTGCCTCGCTATCCGCGATTTCGCGAAACTGAAAATCCTTACTGCTGAATTCCGGCAAGCGCCCCCGGTTAATCCGGTGAGCGTTCAGTACAATCATGCTTTCGCCTGCCTGACGGAATACTTCGGTAAGCCGTACCACCGGAATAGCACCAGAACGGATTATATCCTTGAGCACTGACCCGGGTCCAACTGCCGGAAGCTGGTCAACATCACCTACGAGTATCACCCGGCAGCCGTCCGGCACGGCCTGTAAGAAATAGCTCATTAGCAGCATATCCATCATCGAAGTTTCATCGACAATCACTACATCTGCATCCAGTGGATTGAACTCATCCCGGGCAAATACCGGCTCGTCATCCGATCCTCCCCCGGCTTCAAGCAAGCGGTGAATGGTCATCGCACCGCGCCCGGTGGTCTCAGCTAGCCGTTTGGCAGCCCGGCCTGTCGGTGCTCCCAATACGATTTTTAATCCTTGCTGCTCAAGTAACGCTAATATGCCTTTAACCGTGGTTGTCTTTCCTGTTCCCGGTCCACCAGTTAATACCAACACCCCGTGATTCATCGCTGCCGCCAGTGCCTCGCGCTGGGCCTCTGCCAGCGTAACGCCGGCAGAGACTTCCCACTGGCTCACCAGCTGTTCTGGATCAATGTCAGCAAGAGCCCGGGCCGAGGCTTTCAGTCTGAGCAGACGGTCTGTCACCATTTTCTCAGCCCGGTAGAGGTACCGCGGATACACCAGTGTCAAACCGTGAAAATCTTCGGTATACAGCTTGCCACGCTCGATTTGCTGTCTGATAACAGCGGCGATTTCGGCTTGATCGAGATTGAGAAGTTTGGCGGTTTGTTCGGTAAGGATCTCCTCAGGCACACAACAATGTCCAGCCTGTCCGATCATCTGCAGTGAAAACTGTATCCCGGCTGCCATCCTGGAAGGGTGATCCCGATCAAACCCCAAGGCGTTGGCAATCTGATCGGCAATGCGAAAGCCAATTCCTTTTACTTCTTCGGCCATGCGATAGGGATCTGACTGCAGTACAGCAATCGAATCTGAGCCATAACAGGCAAAAATCCGGGCAGCATATGCACTGGTGACACCATGCATTTCTAAAAACAGCATAACTTCTTTTAGTTCAGCCTGTTCAGCATAGGATTGGCGAATTTGCTCCAGCTTCTTGCTGCCAATTCCCTCTACCTCGGCTAAACGGTGCGGGTAACGCTCAATAATCTCCAATGTGCGGGCGCCAAAATGCTTTACCAGTCGGGCAGCCATAGCCGGACCAATGCCTTTAATTGCCCCCGAGGCTAAAAATCGCTCAATTCCCTGCTCGGAAGTTGGCGCTATACGTTTGCAGGTCGTAGCTTTGAACTGCCGTCCATAACGGGCATGCTCCACCCATTCTCCAGTCAAATTCACTTGTTCGCCGATAAGCGGGGCAGGAAAACTGCCAGTTACGGCCACGGTTGTCGTTTCCCCCGCCGGTTTAAGGCGAAATACAGTAAAGCTGCCATCGGCTGCTTGAAATGTTATATTTTCAACAATACCTTCCAGTTTATTATCCACTGCGCTAACTCCCATATTTACTTAGGAATATCCAAACATAAGTTCCTTGTTTTAATTCGCACCCCCTACGAAAAGTCCTGCATATTTTTACATTGCTCTGGCAGGATTTTTCTCATAAACCGAGTACATTATACAAACAGTGCATTGAAAATTAACAACTGTGAGGCCTATGCATATGAAAGAAAGCATGTACACCTACCATTACTTCCTACATCGAGCCATTAAGCGCCCATATCGCATCGATGGTCTTATTTTTCAGCTGGTACTCCTATCGGCTGTTGCCTATATGTTTATGGCACTTTATCTTAATCTGTAAGTAAACTGTTAGCCTCGCTAAACGCCATAAGCAAAAATTCCCTGGTTACCATTACCGGTAAGCCAGGGAATTTTGCTTATTCTACAGTCTTTCGGCGATAACCTTAGACAGATCGTGAATGCTGACAGCCAGTGTTTCCAGTCTTGTTTCAATGCGCACCAACAGGTAGATGGCTACTACCATCGGAAAGCCATAACTAGAAACATAGCTAAGCATCTGTTCCATCAGGTTCACTCCTTCCACCAGAGCACCACAGCCTATGCTAGAGCGCTCCTTTCGTAATAGCTACACCAGTACCACTGTTTCCCGACTGCTTATCCGGGCTTCCACTTGGCCTGTCAAGGTGCTGCCTTTGATGACAAATATATTTTTGTCAATAATCTCCTGCATCACCGCCTGCACCTGAGCCAATGTTACATCCGCTTTGGGATCAGCAACACTGATGGTTGTCTCTTTACCCTCACTGGTGAGAAATACCATTTGCAGGGTCTTAGTCATGGTTACGCCTCCTTTCTCAATAGTAGACTGAGGTCAAATATCGCACAACTGGATACATGATAGGAACGCAGATTACTGATTTACGAGGTTGCTCGAGTCTTGGCGGACAATGTCCACCAGCGCGTGCTCCTGCAGTCCTGCCAACCCTTCGGCTACAGCAAACACATCGCTATCGGCTGCACTCGGATTGACATTCGCGAAGGTCCGATTCCGGTAAACCGGATTACCAGACGTATTGATGCCGGTCTGCACTTTGAGAATTAATTTGCCACTTTGCGGCATTTTTACTACTGCCATACTGCTCACCTCCTTACACTCTCATACATTCCAGGAAAACGTAATTTTAAATGGTCAAAATACGTTTTTTCACTAATTCCTGCTTTACGCGGGCTAACCCGCGCTGACGCAAGCTATAGACTGCCTGGGGGGTAATCCCCAGTTCTACCGCGATATCCGCTAGCCGAGCCTCCCCTACAAGCGTTTTAACAACAGCCGTCTGCTGTCTGCCAGGCAGAGTGGCTAACGCCTCTCTGATGGCTGCCACGACAAGATTGGCCTCAGCTTCTGCTGCTACATCATCGTCTGCCGCCAAAGTATCTAGCAAGTTTGGCATTTCCTGATCCTCGCCCAAAGTATTACCTGTCAAAAACACTTCCTGCTGCCAGCGTCGCCGTTCCCGTTTGAACAAATTCCACACCGCATACCTGACCCGACTCTCAACATATCCAGCAAATCGGACTCCCGCGGACGGGTTATAGCTTCGTACAGCCGCTACCACTGCCAGCCAGCCTTCGGCGATAGCTTCTTCTTTTATCCCGGCCACATGCGGCTGATTGGCATACTTTTTCACCAGCCCGGCAAACCGCCGACACACTTCCGCAAAGGCCGCCCCGTCTGCCCCCTCTTGCTGGGCCTGTAACACCAACTGTTCCATACTCATGATCCTCACCTATTGGCGAGGAACCGGTTCCTCAAATTAGCGCTTGGCTACAAAGTAACATGACTGGTGAGAAAAAAACAAAAGCCATCCTGGCTCAGGTCAACACCTGAGTCAGGATGGCTTGCTACCTATGGATTTACCTCGTTTCAACCTAGTCGCCAGTAAGCTCCAGCCAGGCTGTATATTTCTCATCAAGCGCTGCTTGCCTGGCGGCATATTCTTCAGCCAGCTCCCGGCTGAGCACTGCATCGGTATGACTAGCCGGATCGTTAAGTCTGGCTTCCAGGGCGGCTAACTCATGTTCCAGCAAGGCAATCTCGGCCTCCAGCCTTTTCGCCAGTTTAGCAATGTCCGGTTTACGCCAACTAGCCGCTTTGCCTGTGGCAGTCTGCGCTGCGGTTTTTGATTTGCTGTCACTCTGCTTTTTTTGCCCAGCAGCCTGAACAGCCGCCTGAGCAGCCTCCTTTTCTGCTGCCGCTTTTTTATCGCGGTAATAGCTGTAATTGCCGGCATACTCTGTCACTAGCCCATCCTTAAGCTCGACAATACGGTTAGCCACTTTATCCAGAAAATACCGGTCATGAGACACGGTCAAAAATGTGCCGGGAAAATTCATAATCGCTTCTTCCACAGCTTCCCTGGCCGCAATGTCCAGGTGGTTGGTCGGTTCGTCCAAAATAAGGAAATTAGCCCCGGTCAACATTAGTTTTAACAACGCCAGACGTGCCTTTTCCCCTCCGGAGAGATCGCCCACCAGCTTGTACACATCGTCACCGCGAAACAAAAAGGCACCAAGATAGTGACGAGCCCGCTCTTCACTAAATGCAAACTCACGCATAATCTCATCAAGCACCCGATTGGTAGCAGTCAGGTTTTCATGCTCCTGGGCAAAATACCCCAGCCGCACCCGACTCCCCAGCTTGACCTTGCCGCTCATTGGCTCCAGTTCACCAGTTAACAGCTTTAACAGAGTTGTCTTGCCAGCCCCGTTCGGACCAACCAGAGCCACCCCGTCCCCCCGGCGAATCAGTAGCGACACACCATTCAACACTTTTCTCTCCCCATAGCCAGCCTCAGCATCCACTAGTTCAGCCACCCGTTCTGCGCATTCAGCCGGGGGATTAAAAGCAAAAAAATCAAAACCGGTCCCTGTTTCCGGACGGGCCAAGCGTACCAGCCGATTAAGCTGACTTTGCCGCCCTCTTGCCTGCTTGGCTTTGATCCCGGCCCGGTAGCGATCAATATACGCCTCGGTTTTGGTGATAAAAGCCTGCTGTTTGTTATAAGCCCTTTCCTGGGCTGCCAGCTTTTCTGCCTTTTTCTCCAAATATTCACTGTAGTTCCCAGTATAATCAGCCAGCGTGCCCTGCTCGATGGCCAGGATTCTTTCGGCTACTTTATCTAGAAAATATCGGTCATGAGAAATTACCAGCACAGCACCGGAGTAACCTACCAAAAATTCTTCCAGCCACTCCACCATGCCTAAATCCAGATGGTTTGTCGGTTCATCCAAAAAGAGAAAATCCGGCTGCCGAATCAGCGCCCGCGCCAGACATATCCTGGTTTTTTGCCCACCGGAAAACTCATGGGTCTGCCGCGCCAGATCCTCTGCGGAAAATCCCAAGCCAAACGCCACCCGCCGCACCATGTTTTCATATTCATAACCACCGCTACGTTCAAACCGTTCAACGACATAGGCATACTCTTTCATCAGTTTGTCCAGCTTGTCAGCATCGGTTTCCCCAGCAATAGCGACCTCTAGACGCTGCATATCCTGCTGCCATCCCAACACATCCCCATAAGCTCCCAACAGTTCATCATAGAGAGTGTTACCACCCAAGCCGGTATCCTGTTCTACATATCCAATCCGCTCACCCGGAGTTAATGTTACCTGTCCGCTATCGGGTTTCTCCAATCCCAATAAACAGCGCACTAACGTTGTCTTTCCCACACCATTGGGGCCAATTAAACCTACTTTTTCCCCACGGCGGATTTGAAAATTTATATCAGTAAAAATAGTTTGTATGCCATAGGCCTTACTCAAGCCGCGAACTTCCAGTACACTCATTTGTTACCTCCTATATGCCTCTTATTATTGTAACGATTCCCAGCTAAATGTACAAGCCTGCCACTACCCCTTTAGCACTACTTGTAAAAAAATTACTTTTCTGTTAATATGGTAGTAACCATAGAACGTATGTTCGAAGTATGATAGGAGGTAATTGTTATGACCTACCCTTTGCCTGCACCGGAGCATATTGCTGCCATTGTCCCCTGTTATAACACGTTAGGTGACAATACAACCATCATAACCTGTGATGGCAGCACCACAATGCTTGCTTGCCGGGTTCGCGCTGTAATTGGGCGTCTGGCCAAAAGCCGGGCCATTGACTTGGCTGCGCTCAAAGCCAGAACCCGGGCCGATACCGAACGAAAAAACCTTGAGCCACTGCCCTTGGCTCCCGGTCTTGTCCTGGTTCCGGTGAAAGTTCGCAAGCCCCGGGTAGCTGGTGACACTACAACCGGCTACGTCAATTTCCATGCCGTTACTGCAGTCTGCATCAACACAAATAAGCCTTACCAGACAACCATCACGCTGTCTGGCAAGACTAAACTCCCAGTGCTCTGGACAAATGCTACCGTCAATCGCCAACTGACGCTAGCTCGCCTGGCTGCCAGTACAGCCCCCACCCTCAAGCTGGCGCAGCCAACAAGCACGTTTCATGAATCCTTTTCGAGTTATACACCTGAACTGCTTTCACTGGCAGTAAAGTTGGCCGATGTTTTTCATGAGATAATAAATATCAAACAAAGCCGAGAGCAAGCTAATGTGCCTCACCCTGAGAAGTAAGTTGTGACTATTGTAAGCGCAGTGTGTGCTTAGCCCCGGTTAGCGTTCTTCTTTTCCCCGAATTACCACTTCCCGGTGGCTTTGCCGCAGCAAGGAAGCCACTACAGCCATAAACTGTTCAACCTTTAGTCTGCTGGTCAAATCAAGCACATGCACCACCGCTCCCCGGCACAGCGGCAAAACCTCAGTTACCGGGCGCGCCGCCCGCTCACTGGTTACCACGGTTAACGCCGGTATTTCTTCTGCCAATCGCGTTAAAATAATGGGTGTCAGATCATCAGAACCACAGTCCACAACAACAGCGTCACATTCCTGCCCGCCATCAGCCATTTCATTGGCCAAATACCGCATCAAATCCTCCACTTCATATTCCATATTGCGTACCAAAATAACCAGGCTGGCTCCAGGTAACCGGACAAACGCAAATGTACTCACCCAGTTTCGGACATCACGCAAGAGATGCCACAAACCATAAAGTGCCAGCGAAACCATAATAACGCTAGCCGAATAGGATAAAAACAAACAATCCTACCCCCTTTGCCTTGGGATAGGATAGTGTATGCACCGCATGATAAAAATGTTATTTAGGTTCTTTGTCAAATATTGGGGTAAAGCATAAAGTGTAGTGGAGCAGGGGATAT
>NZ_JBYKYF010000094.1:433-10072 GCF_057736855.1 Sporomusa sp. | reverse complement strand
AATGAAGGGGCAATCAAGTTAGCCCGGAAATACGGCAAGACCATTTCTGCCGACAAGGTAGAAATTATTACTGCCGAACATTCCTTCCATGGACGGACGTTAGCCACTCTGACGGCTACCGGTCAGCCGAAATATCATAAGGGTTACGAGCCGCTACCTGGAGGGTTTAGGTACGTTCCGTTTAATGATATCAAGGCTCTTGAACAGGCTATGTCTGATAAAACCTGTGCGGTAATGCTTGAGCCGATACAAGGGGAAGGCGGCGTAAATATTCCTGACCCGGATTATTTTGTAAAAGTACGAGCCTTATGTGATACCTATGGGGTACTCCTAATTCTTGACGAAATTCAAACAGGTATCGGACGGACCGGGAAAATGTTTGCCTATGAGCATTTTGGTATTAAGCCTGATATTGTAACTTTGGCAAAAGGTCTGGCTGGTGGTGTTCCTATTGGTGCTTTTATCGCTTCTGATAAAGTAGCCGCTGCCTTTGGCCCTGGCGACCATGGTTCTACTTTCGGCGGCAATCCGCTGGCTTGTGCGGCTGCCAATGCAGTGCTGCAAGTGATTCACGAAGAAAAACTGCTGGAAAATGCTGAGATCATGGGCGAATACCTTATCACGAAACTCAATGAGCTTAAGAGCAAATATCCGGCTCTCATAACAGAAGTACGCGGTAAAGGCTTGATCGTTGGTGCCAAACTTACTCAGCCAGGCCGTGATATTGTGAATGAATGCATGAAACAGGGGGCCATCATTAACTGCACCGCCGGTGATGTGCTCCGGTTTGTGCCACCACTCAATATCACCAAAGCACATGTTGACGAGATGATTGCCATACTGGATAAGACACTAGCAGCGGTCTAACTTTAACTATGGGGGAGTGTTTAGGGAATGAGTCTTAAAGGAAAAGACTTTTTATCAATACATGATTTGTCGGTTGATGAAATTTATCAGATTTTGGATTTCGCCAAAGTCTTAAAAGCCAAACAAAAGGCGGGAGAACCCCATCAACTCTTAAAGGGCAAGACCTTAGGCATGATATTCCAAAAAGCGTCAACCCGTACCCGGGTATCCTTCGAAGTTGGCATGTGGCAGCTTGGTGGTATGGCCCTGTTCTTATCGGCGAATGATTTGCAAATTGGTCGGGGTGAGCCGGTTAAAGATACTGCCCGCGTCTTATCCCGTTATGTGGATGGCATTATGATCCGGACATTTTCCCACTTGGAAGTTGAGGAACTGGCTGAATATGCTACTGTCCCGGTTATTAACGCACTGACAGACCTTTTACATCCCTGTCAGGCTATGGCCGATATTTTCACCGCTATTGAATACAAGGGAGACGATTTGAGAGGACGCAAACTGTGCTATATCGGTGACGGCAATAATATGGTTAATTCGCTCTTACACATCTGTGCCAAAGTGGGTATGGATATTAGTGTTGCCACACCAGAGAACTATGCTCCAGATGCCACCATTGTTGAACAGGCTGCTTCGGTGGCTCAGGTGACTGGCAGTAAAATCACCATTCTTAACGATCCATATGCTGCTGCTAAAGATGCCGATATTCTGTATACAGACGTATGGGCCAGCATGGGAAAAGAAGGCGAACAGGCCATCCGGAAACAAGCATTTGCCGGTTTCCAAATTAATAGCTCCATCATGCAGGTGGCCAAAAAGGATGCTATTGTTATGCATTGTCTGCCGGCGCACCGCGGCGAAGAGATTACCGATGACGTGATTGAAGGACCAAACTCAGTGGTATTTGATGAAGATTATAATAGACTGCATGTGAATAATGATATCATTTCCTTTATAATGGCAGATTTAGTGGTCCATGGCAGTCCATTACTTTTTGGAGAACGGGAGTACCGAAGGTACGATTCTTAGTAAGATATAGACTTTATACTTGATTCGGTGTAAACTTTACTATAGGAAAACTTAGGAAACTATATAGATATTTAGGAGGCAATACATAATGAGTGACATTAAAAAAGTGGTACTGGCCTACTCCGGTGGCCTGGATACCTCGGTTATCATTCCTTGGCTGAAAGAAAACTATGGCTGCGAAGTTATTGCCATGTGCGCTGATGTTGGTCAGGGGGACGAACTGGCACCGATTCGGGAAAAGGCTATCAAATCAGGTGCCAGCAAAGTTTATATTGAAGATTTAACCCAAGAATTTGTTGAGAACTATATTTGGCCGACACTGAAAGCCGGGGCTGTGTATGAAGGCAAATACCTGCTTGGCACCTCGTTTGCTCGCCCGATTATTGCCAAGGCCCTTGTAGAAGTGGCTATTAAAGAAGGGGCTGATGCAATTTGTCATGGTGCTACCGGGAAAGGCAACGACCAAGTTCGCTTCGAACTTACCGTAAAAGCGCTGGCTCCTCACCTGAAAATCATTGCTCCCTGGAGGATCTGGAACATTCGCTCTCGCGAAGATGCGATTGACTATGCAGAAAAACACGGCATTCCTGTGCCAGTCACCAAAGCACGTCCATACAGCATGGACCGTAATATCTGGCATTTGAGCCATGAAGGTGCTGACCTGGAGAACCCCGCAAACGAACCTAAAGACGATGTATTTATGATTACTACTCTGCCGGAGAAAGCACCAGATAAGCCGGTCTACATTGAAATTGGTTTTGAAAAAGGTATTCCTGTGTCGGTTGATGGCGTTAAAATGGATGCGGTAACGCTGTTAACCAAACTGAATGACATTGGTGCTGCCAATGGTATTGGTATTGCCGATATCGTAGAAAATCGCCTTGTGGGGATGAAATCCCGGGGTGTATACGAAAATCCTGGTGGAGCCATATTATACTATGCACATCGTGAATTAGAATATTTGACCCTTGACCGGGCAACGTTACATTACAAAGAACAGGTAGCCATCAAATATGCCGAGTTGGTATATGACGGCATGTGGTTTTCACCGCTGAGAGAAGCGCTTGATGCTTTTGTCAATTCTACGCAAGAGACAGTTACCGGTACTGTCCGGTTAAAATTATACAAAGGTAACATTATTAGTGCCGGTTCCCAATCGCCATATTCCTTGTACAACGAAAAAATCGTAACCTTTGGCGACAGTGAAGAATTATATAACCATGGCGACGCTGAGGGCTTTATCAATCTCTTTGGTTTGCCGCTTAAAGTCAGAGCCATGATGAAAGCTGAGGCCAAGAAACACCATGAGTAAACTGTGGGGCGGACGTTTTGCCAAAAGTACTGATGTGATGGTGGAGGAGTTTACCTCCTCCATCTCTTTTGATAACCGCATGTATAAACAGGACATTGCTGGAAGCATGGCTCATGCCAGAATGCTGGCCAAGTGCGGGATCATTAGCCAGGAGGATGCCAGCCTGATTATTGAGGGTTTGCAAAGTATCCTTGCTGACATTGAGGCTGGAAACTTTACTTTTGAAGTTTCTCTGGAAGATATCCACATGAATATTGAAAAGCGTTTGACAGAACGTATCGGTCCGGCTGGCGGAAGGCTGCATACTGCCCGCAGCCGCAACGATCAGGTAGCGCTTGATACTCATATGTATGTGCGTGAACAAGTGGCTGAGATTGCCAAATTATTATATGATTTAGAACAGGCTGTACTGGATGTTGCTGAAAAGTATCCTGACGTAATTATGCCTGGCTATACTCATCTGCAGCGGGCGCAACCGATCTTATTCGCTCATCATATGATGGCCTATTTCTTCATGTTCGAACGCGATTTCAGGCGTTTGGGCGGGGTATGGGAGTCAGCCGATATTATGCCGTTAGGGGCGGGAGCGCTAGCTGGTACCACTTTTCCCATTGACCGGGAAGCCGTCGCCCGTGAACTGAAATTTGGTCGCATTTACGAGAATAGTATAGATGCTGTCAGTGACCGTGACTATATTCTGGAATTCCTTGCTTTTGCCTCCATTTTAATGATGCATTTAAGCCGCCTGAGTGAGGAAATCATCCTTTGGTCATCAACCGAGTTTTCCTTTATTGAACTGGATGATGCCCACTGCACCGGGTCCAGCATAATGCCGCAAAAGAAAAATCCCGATGTTGCAGAATTGGTACGGGGGAAAGCTGGGCGGGTATTCGGCCATTTGATGGCCATGTTGACCGTAACCAAAGGGTTACCTCTAGCGTACAACAAGGATTTACAGGAAGATAAAGAAGGCTTGTTTGATACCATTGATACTGTGAAATTTAGCTTGACAGTATATGCTGCTATGCTGCGCGGTATGAAGGTCAATGCTAATATGATGCGGCAGGCACTTAAAACTGATTTTTCTAATGCTACCGATATGGCGGATTACCTGGTGAAAAAAGGACTACCTTTTAGACAGGCCCATGAAGTTGTCGGCAAATGTGTAGCCTATTGTTTAAGTAAGCAAAAAACACTCACTGACTTAACCATGGAAGAGTTTAAGGAATTTTCGCCGTTATTTAGCGAAGATATTATGGACGCTATTGCCGTGGAAACCTGTGTGGCAGCGCGTAATTCTCTGGGTGGTACATCGCCCACTCAGGTAGGACACGCCATAACGATTGCAAAGTCTATTATGGAAAAACAGCAAAAACACCTTGACATGTATACAAAAGTCACTCTATAATAACCATAAATATACAAATCAAGGAGGCCTGTTAACATGACAGATATTGCTGTTATACTGGCTGATAAACGCGGTACACTTCCTCCGGAGGACAAACTTGGTTTTGGCAAAATTTTCACCGATCATATGTTTGTGATGGACTATGAAACGGGTAAAGGCTGGCACAATCCTCGTATTGTTCCGTACGGTCAGTTTGACATTTCACCGGCGGCAACGGTGTTGCACTATGGGCAAGCTATTTTTGAAGGGATGAAAGCCTTTCGTACTGATGACAACCGTGTTGTCATTTATCGTCCGCTTGACCATCTGAACCGATTTAACAGATCGGCAGATATTCTGAGTATTCCTCAGATGGATGTTAATCTGCTGCACACTGCGTTGAAGAAATTAATTGAAATTGAAAAAGAGTGGGTGCCCAAATCCCCGGGTACTTCCCTGTACATCCGACCATTTGTCATTGCTACTGATCCTTATGTAGGTGTAAAAGTAGCTGATCATTATACATTATTTATTATTTTGTCGCCAGTTGGTGCTTACTACTCCTCTGGCTTTAAGCCTGTCAGAATTAAGGTAGAAGAGCATTTTGTGCGCGCCGTTAAGGGCGGTCTGGGTGAAGCTAAGACGGCGGCCAATTATGCCGCCAGTCTTAAAGCATCTGAAATCGCTAAAAAAGAGGGTTATGACCAGGTATTGTGGCTGGATGCGGTTGAGAAAAAATACATTGAAGAAGTTGGCACCATGAACATTTTCTTCAAAATTAACGATGAACTGATTACGCCAGCTTTAAATGGCAGTATTTTAGATGGCATTACCCGGCGTTCAGTGCTTGCGGTTGCTAGAGACTGGGGAATGAAAGTCTCAGAACGCCGTATTTCCATTGAAGAAGTATATGAAGCTTATAAACAAGGCCATCTCCAGGAAGTGTTCGGTTCCGGTACTGCGGCTGTTATTTCACCAGTGAGCGAGCTTTCCTGGAAAGGAAACAATATTATTATCAATAATGGTGAGATTGGCGAAACCTCGCAAAAACTGTTTGATCATATCCTCGATATTCAACAAGGGCGTGTTGCCGACAAATACGGCTGGGTTGAGACAGTGACAAAATAGTGGTTTTTCCGCTGAATAACTGGCGCGGCATTACACCGGAAACAAGTCTTATGTATTACTAGTTGTATATATTGTCATGATTAGGCTTGTGCTTGAAGCACAAGCCTAATTTGATCTTATGCCGTTGACTGCGGACTACGGGCAGTAATTTTCATTATTGGCGCAACAGCGATGTTGCGGATTATAGGAATTATTTTTTTATAATCCCTGTCAGCTTAAAAGGTTTTCCTAATTTTGGGGAGAATAAAGGTATAGTTGTACTGCATTTTATGTATGTTCGAGGTGGACAGCATGCTATTACAAATACGGGGAATTATTTCTACAATTAGTTTTCTTGATATTATTGACATGGCTATTGTTGCCTATGTGTTATATAAACTATATGTTATGATTCGGGATACTAGGGCAGTTGCGCTGCTAAAAGGACTTATTGTGCTACTATTGGCCACCCTTGTCAGCAAGTGGCTGGAACTCAATGTTATCAATTGGCTGATGCAGAAAACCATGACCGTAGTTATGGTAGCATTGCCGGTAGTGTTTCAGCCTGAACTTAGGCGGGCGCTGGAGCAGTTGGGACGGGGACGCTTTTTTCAGAACAGTTCCCAGCTTAATGCTGCAGAAAAAGAAAGTTTATTTGAAGAATTGGCCCGCACCGTTACGGTATTGTCCAAAAACAAAATTGGGGCACTGATTGTACTTGAGCGTCAGACAGGTCTAAATGATTATATTGAGACAGGTATCAAAGTGGATGGTTTGGTATCTAGTGAGTTTTTAATAAATATTTTTATACCCAATACACCGCTTCATGATGGTGCTGTTATTATCCGTGGTAATCGAATCCAGGCTGCAGGCTGTTTGCTGCCGCTATCCGATGACCGGACATTGACCAAAGAACTTGGTACCAGGCACCGGGCGGCCATTGGAATCAGTGAACAGGCAGATGCTGTTGTCATTGTTGTCAGCGAAGAAACAGGAATTATTTCCCTGGCTAGAGGTGGCAGACTGTATCGATATTTGGATGCCGATAAACTGAAGGAGCAGCTTGCACCATTATTTATTACTAAATCATCCTCGCTGAGCGATTTCTTTAGCTGGAGGACATCGCAATGATTGATAAGTTTCTGAAAAAACCTGGAGAAAAAGATAAAAATCTGACACCGAAGATTTTGGCCATTATTTTAGCCATTATTTTATGGTTATATGTTATGAATGAACAAAATCCACCCATTGAGTCGTGGGTCACTATGCCATTGGAAGTTCGTAATATGGCTACTAGCTATGTAATTGATGATGTACCGGATACTGTTCGGGTGAAAGTTCGTGGTCCACGAAACATTGTGGCTGGGCTAATTAACCGGGATATTGTGGCGTATATTGATGTAAAAGGCTTGGAAGAAGGCCAACATAGCGTCAAAGTCACTCCTGCCTTGCCTGCCAATGTAGAATCACTTGAGGTTGATCCAGAGCGGGTGCAGGTACAAATTGAAACCGTTGTGAACCGTGAGGTGCCGGTAGAGGCTCGCTTGACCGGTACACCTGCCAAGGGTACGCTGGTCGGTAAAGTTACGCTTGCTAGTGAAAAAGTTACGATTGAGGGACCGCGAAAGCTTATTGAAACGGTAGAAAAGGTACTAGTACCTGTTGATTTGGCCGGTAAGGACACAGATATTTCTATAGACTCGTCTCTCATTCCTGTCAACAGCAAAGGAAAGGAAGTGCAGGGGCTTACTGTTTATCCAGATAAAATGCGGGTAACAGTGGTTTTGACGGCTGAAGTAACCAAAAAAACATTGGATGTAAAACCAGTAACCCAGGGTGAACTACCTTCAGGTTTTGTTATTACAAGTATTGTTACTCAGCCGGAAAAAGTAGAGGTAAGTGAGAACACCCCTGGGAAAACTATTGAAAAACTTGAAGCTATTTATACCGAACCGGTTAATATAGCAAATAAGACAAAAGATATAAGCGAGGAAGTTAGACTTCAATTACCAGAAGGTGTGTCAAGCACACCGCCAACGGTTACTGTCAATATAAAAATCAGCCCTCGTTAAAGGAGATAGGAACTATTGCTTAAAATCAGCAATTTTCGCGTACCATTGACAGAGAATGCGCCGCTGGAGCAATTAGTGGCCAAACGCCTCAAATTGCCGAGAGATGCTGTCAGTCATGTGGCAATTAGCCGCCGGGCCGTTGATGCCCGGCGGAAAAACAATATTAACTTTGTTTATACGTTAGAAGTCAAGACCACCATACCGTCTGGTCAGGTCTTGTCTCGGTTGCAAGGTGATAAAGATGTTATGCTGGTTACTCCGGTCGTCCCGGAGGAAGTTGTTCCAGGTAATAAGCTGTTAAATAACCGGCCAATAGTGGTTGGGGCGGGACCGGCCGGATTATTTGCTGCCTACATGCTGGCAAAATATGGATACAAGCCGCTCTTGATCGAACGTGGACGCGATGTAGAGCAGCGCACCAGGGATATTGCCGACTTTTGGCGAACTGGTAAACTTGACCCAATAAGTAATGTGCAGTTCGGCGAAGGTGGCGCAGGGACATTTTCTGATGGAAAACTGACTACACGGGTGAATGACCCCCGAATGGCCGAAGTATTGGCTTTATTGGTGGAGGCTGGCGCACCGCCGGAAATACAATATCTGCATAAGCCTCATATTGGTACAGATAAGCTCAGGCAAGTGGTTAAAAACATTCGTAACCGCATTATCGAACTGGGTGGCCAAGTAGAGTTTGAGGCCAGATTGACAGCCATTGAAACCCAGGATAGCCGCCTGTGTGGTTTAACCATTAATGAAAGCCGTTATCTGCCGTGCGATGCCTTGTTTTTAGCCATTGGCCATAGTGCCCGTGATACATATGAACTGTTACATCAGGCTAACATTGCGATGGAGGCTAAGCCGTTTGCCATCGGTGTCCGTATCGAACATCCGCAGGAACTTATTGATCAGGCCCAGTACGGTGTATATGCCGGTCATCCCAAATTGGGGGCTGCTGATTATGCATTGGTATACCAAGACAAGGCAGCAGGCCGGGCAGCCTACTCTTTTTGTATGTGTCCCGGCGGTCTGGTTGTGGCGGCAGCCTCAGAAACTGGCGGGGTGGTAACCAATGGAATGAGTCTCTTTAGCCGGGATTCTGGTATAGCGAACAGCGCGTTAGTGGTTACCGTCAATCCTGCTGATTATGGATCTCATGTGCTTGACGGTATTGCCTTTCAGCGCCGCTATGAACGGCTAGCCTTCACTTTAGGCGGTCAAAGTTATGCTGCCCCTGTCCAGACAGTAGGTGACTTTTTGGCAGGCAAGCGCGGCAGCAAAAACTATTTGGTTCGCCCGAGCTATCGACCTGCAGTAACCCCGGCTGATCTTAGACAATGTCTGCCTGATTTTGTTACCAATGTGCTAGTCAAAGCCTTACCAGATTTTGGACGGAAAATCCGGGGTTTTGATCATCCGGGTGCGGTGCTTACCGGCGTTGAGACAAGGACTTCTGCTCCTGTAAGAATACTTCGCGGTCAGGATTTTGTTTCAGTAAATACGAAAGGGCTCTATCCTATTGGCGAAGGTGCCGGGTATGCCGGCGGTATTATGAGTGCAGCTCTTGACGGAATGAACGCGGCTATTAGCTTCATCAAAGAATATAAGGCATAAAACTAACTTTAATTGCATACTTGCACAGGAAAACGAAAGGAGTAATAGTATATATGGCAAGATTGTTTGGAACTGACGGCGTACGCGGTTTAGCCAACGCTGAACTTACGCCAGAACTAGCCTTTAAAATGGGCCGGGCGGCTACCTATTATTTTGGCAAAGAACATAAACGGCCAGTATTTTACATAGGACGTGATACCCGCATTTCTGGTCACATGTTGGAGGCTGCTCTGGCGGCTGGGATTTGTTCTGCTGGCGGT
>NZ_JBYKYF010000094.1:0-423 GCF_057736855.1 Sporomusa sp. | reverse complement strand
CCCGTATTCATGGGGCACAAGCCGGAGTTGTTATTTCGGCATCCCATAATCCCTATCCGGATAATGGTATTAAATTTTTTGCCGGGACAGGCTACAAACTGCCGGATGCTGTTGAAGATGAACTGGAAAAATTAATTCAAGCCGAACCTGAGACTATGCCTCGTCCTACGGGAGACGGTGTAGGTTTTATTACTCAGAAACACGACTTGTTAGCAAAATACATAGATTATGCTGTTGGTACAGTAGAAACCACATTAAGTGGCCTTAAAATTGTCATTGACTGTGCCAATGGCGCTGCCTACGAAGCTGCGCCTGCTGCCTTCAAAAAACTGGGGGCTGAGGTCATCATCATCAATGACAGTCCGAACGGCATTAATATCAATGACAGTTGTGGTTCTACCCATCTGGAGCAATTGCAGAAAG
>NZ_JBYKYF010000462.1:0-1665 GCF_057736855.1 Sporomusa sp. | reverse complement strand
CCCGGTGAGGACGTTGTCGCCGAACTCATCGATCCCCAGGGCCATCGCATAAACGCGGCGTGACGCGCCCAGCACGCCGGCGACCACGGGAGTTTTGAACCCCTTGACATTCTCGAAGAGAAGTGCGGGCCGGTCTTCTGATGGCAGCTTGGTAAAAGCCAGTCTGCACAGAGCGGCGATCTCCCAGTCCTTGTCCACTTCCTCCGAGACACGTTTGAGCAGCCCATTCTTCTCAAGGGCATCAATGTACTCTCTCAGGTCGTTGTATCTCAACTTCGTACCCCCCGATCAACCGTGTTACATGACATGGCTACATCCCGAGCAGAATACCGCAGTTCATTGGGACCTTCAAAAGTACTTCAAAAGCAATGTAAAGGCCGGCCCACACGGCAAACGCAAGACCCACTGATACCGCCAGGCTCTCGCGAAACCTGGTTCGTACCATCAAGAAGAGGAAAACCGGTATGGCCACGGTGAACCCCACAAGCCAGATGAGCGCTGCGAATCCAGCGATCCATCCGATTATCGAGAGTTCCGTGGCAAGCGTGACACTTCCCGCGGCCTCTCTGTGTTTCTCGCTAGCACTGGAGGATGTGCCGGCCCCCGAGGCCCCGCCCTCAGGCTTGACGACTGGTGCGGGTATCCTGCGTGAGACCCACACCTGCCGCATCTGGGCTAGCATAAGACCCAGGGTGGGCACGCCTATACAAAGCGGAGCCAATCTGGCCTGTGGCAGATACCCAACGCTGATGACCACGAACCCCACGAGCACGGCCACTACCACGAGCCCAAATGCATATTGCTCAGATGCCTTCATGCTGCCGCATGCCTCCTTCCAGCCACGATGCGCTGCACCGACGGACCGAACGCAAAGACAAGGATCGCTCCAAGGATGATGAGCGTTATCGGCCGGAAGATGAACCCGGGGCCGTAGATCTGCAGCGAAAGGTGAAAGTTGACCTCGGCGAGACCGCCCAGCACAAGCCCTATCATGAGAGGCGCGCGCGGGTACCCGAGTTTCTTCATCCAGTAACCAAACACGCCGAATACCAGCGCTACCAGCACATCGGCCACGTTGCCCGCTGTAGCGTAGGCACCAAGGAGTGATATTGCGATGATTGGGGGCGCAAGAAGCGATACCCTGACCGAACACAGCCTGACGAGCCAGCTCATCAGTGCCACGCCTATTAGCGAGGCGATGATATTCGCGAATACCACACCCCATGCCATCTGGAACACGAGGTCAAGGTGCTCTTTGAGCATTTCAGGTCCCGGAACAAGCCCGTGCAGCATGAAAGCGCCAAGGAGCACAACGCACATCTCACTCCCCGGGATCCCGAAGGCCACCGTTGGGACCAGCGCTCCACCGAAACTGGCGTTATTCGCGGACTCAGGAGCGATCACGCCTTCAGGCACCCCGGTCCCGAATCTCTCCGGGTGCCTGGACGTCTGTACCGCATGGCTGTATGCGATGACGTTCGCAGTCCCGCCGCCAATGCCGGGAATGATGCCGATTACGGTGCCGATGATGCTGGATCGCAGGAACAGCCACCAGTGCCTGAATACGTCCTTCATGCCCTCCAACACGCCGCCGGGCTTCTGGACGACGCCCTCGGAGGTGATGGTGTGCCCCTCAACCATGAGCGATATCATCTCGGCGATGGC
>NZ_JBYKYF010000461.1:0-1669 GCF_057736855.1 Sporomusa sp. | reverse complement strand
CTTTAGTTTACCATGACTGCGGCGGGATGTGAATCTCATTTTCATCTGTATGCCAGACACTGGCTATTTCTTTCACATCCTATGCGCTTAATTGTCGGTTTACAGCAGGTATTATTTGCTTGAATGTGGAAATTAACAGAAAACAAAGTCAAGAGGTGTTATGTACTTGCAACATACGATAGGCATTTTACAGCTAACTCAAAATCTGGATGACGCCGTACATGGCTTTAAGTCCGGACTGGCTGAATACGGCTTGGAAGCCGAATATCATTATCTTAATGCCGATGGTGCTTTACAGGATTTGCCACAGCTTGCAGCTACTTTGGCTGAGCGAAAAGTTGATCTTATTTTTGCCTGTTCCACCCCGGCTGCACACGCAGCAGTCAACTTAGAAGCCCCTATTCCGGTAGTCTTTACCCCAGTCTTCGATCCAGTAGGAGCAGGACTGGTCAACAGCATGGACAAACCGGGTGGCAAAGCCACCGGCATGGCAGGCATGGTTCCGGCTACCGCCAAAGTAGCCTTTATCCGCGAACTTTTACCTGCAGCAAAAACCATTGGTATTTTGTACCACAACGGTGACAGCAATGCCCTGCTGGAAGTAAGTAATTTTAAGCAAGCAGCCGGCGACCTCTTTACCGTTATTGAACTTCCAACAAATAGGGCTGAAGATTTGTCGGTATTGGCAGATCGGCTGCCGCACAACCTTGATGCATTGTTTCTTCCTATTGGACGGATCATTGAAGAAAACTTTGCCAGTGTAGCTTATTATGCCGAATCAGCCAACCTGCCGATCATTACCTCTCACGCTCCCAATGTGCCTGCCGGTGCATTAGGAGCTCTAGTAGCCAACCACTTCGAACTAGGACGAGCATGTGCTGCTAAGGCGGCACAAATTCTTGTCGGAGCTGATCCAGGAAGTATTCCTGTCGGTATTGTTGATAATCCTGAAATCCAATTGAATGCGTTCGTAGCAGCTAATCTGGGAATAGAACTGCCGCAATCGCTGCTGGCAAGAGCTACAGAAGTATTTGAGTAATTATGAATTTGGAGTGAGCTACATGCAATTAACCCGGCAATCTGTTGAACTTTTAGCACCTGTCGGAACCTGGGATGTCCTAGAGGCCGCAATTGGCGCCGGTGCTGATGCCGTATATCTTGGTGGCAAACGATTTAACATGCGCCTACACCGGACTGACGCGAATTTTGATGACCAAAAACTGACTCAGGCGATTACTTACGCTCATGCCCACAACGTAAGGCTATATGTAACGGTCAATAACCTGATTAGCGAACAGGAAATCCCCGGTATACGAGATTATCTAATGTTCTTAAATGAAATCCAACCAGATGCCCTGATTATCCAAGATTTGGCTATCTTAAAACTCGCACACGAATTGAATCTTACTGTACCGCTGCATGCTTCGGTTATGATGAATACGCATAACGAACATGCAATTAGATGTCTGATGGACTATGGAATTACGCGGATAGTAGCCAACCGCGAACTAACCCTCTCCCAGCTTTCGCTGCTCAAAGAACGTACCGGTATTGAACTGGAATATTTCATTCATGGTGATATGTGTATCGCACATAGTGGTCAGTGTTTTCACTCTGGTGTAATATTTGGTCAAAGCTCTAATCGCGGCCGCTGTCTAAAGCCCTGCCG
>NZ_JBYKYF010000093.1:0-10176 GCF_057736855.1 Sporomusa sp. | reverse complement strand
ATGATCCACATACGCTCGTAGGATCGATGCGTGTGGCGTCTCATGCTGATTACCAGGCACAGTTAGGTCTTCCCATGAAAGCTGAACTTGATCGTAAGGCTTCAGCCGTTCTTGTTACTACCGATGAGGCTCAACGGCAGGAACTGTACAGAGATATTTTCACCACTCTGCATGAACAGGCGGTGTATTTGCCGTTGTCTTATTTGGCTAATATTGCTGTATATCCTAAGAATATTACCGGAGTTAGCTTTATGGGCAGTCAATATGAAATTCCTTTTGGCGAAATAGATATTCAGTAATTCTTAAAGAATCGAGGTAGGCAGTATGGTTTCTTATATTATCAAACGCCTGCTGAGCCTGATACCTGTACTTGTGGGAGTTTCGATTATTACCTTTCTTATCCTGCGTCTGATACCGGGGGATCCGGCAGAGGCCTATCTGCGATTATCGCAGATACCGCCGTCAGACGCAGCCGTTGCGGCAGTCAGGGCTGAACTAGGGCTTGACCGGCCCTTGGCTGTTCAATATTGGGATTGGTTAAGAAAAGCGATAACTCTCGATTTTGGAAAGTCCTATGCCACCCACCAGCCTGTGTGGGATGAAATGATGCAGCGGATACCGGCGACAGCTCAGTTAGCGAGCGTTTCGCTGCTCATTACATTGGCAGTCAGCATACCTATGGGTATTTTTTCAGCACTGTACAAAGATGGTTGGTTTGATAATCTTTGCCGGCTGTTGGCGTTTATTAGCGCTGCAGTCCCGAATTTCTGGTTGGGCTTTTTGTTAATGTACTTTTTTGCCCTAAAACTCGATTTATTGCCTGCATTAGGGCGGGGTTCGTGGGAGCATTTTATTTTGCCTGCGGTAACATTGTCGTTTAGTTATATTGCCACCTATATCCGGCTGCTTAGAACCAGTATGCTGGAGAATCTTGACCAGCCATTTGTTCTTTATGCCCGGGCAAGGGGGTTGAAAGAAAGCTGGGTTATCGGCCGCCATGTGCTGAAGAATGCCATGCTGCCGGTGGTAACTGCGCTGGGCATGAGTATTGGGCATTTGCTGTCCGGTTCGGTCATTGTGGAGAATGTGTTTGCCTGGCCGGGAGTTGGCAGGTTTTGTGTATCCGCGATTTTAAATCGGGATTATCCGGTGATACAATGTTTTGTGCTCATGATGTCTGGGATTTTTGTTATTGCCAACCTGCTTGTTGATATTGCCTATGCTTGGCTTGATCCCAGGATTCGCTTGAAAGGGGAATCCTCATGAGTTCAATAACAGCAGCTTGTTTTAGAAGTTTTGAATACAAACACTGGTTGGCTGCAATTGCTTTGTTAATCATCTGCCTGAATGTTCTGGTGGCACTTTTGGCACCAGTATTAGCGCCGCATGATCCAAACGAAGTAGCACTAGAACGCAAATTAATGCCACCAAATGAAACTTATTGGCTAGGGACTGACCATCTTGGCCGCTGTATTTTGTCCCGCCTTATATATGGTGCCAGAGTTTCCTTAGGTGCAGCTTTTGCCGTTATGACGGTAACACTGAGTATCAGTACTATTGTAGGTGCCGTGTCCGGATTTGCCGGTGGCCGGTTGGATGCTCTGATTATGCGCATCTGTGATATCTTTTTGGCTTTTCCCAGTCTTATTCTGGCCTTAGCCTTAGTTGGGGTTATGGGGCCTGGGCTACCTAATGTAGTGTTAGCGCTGGCTTTGTCTCAATGGGCCTGGTATGCCAGAATGATTCGGGGGATGGTACTAAGTATGAAAGAACGCAATTATGTGCTGGCAGCTAAGGTTGCCGGTACCAGCCAACCGGTAATTATCGTTAAGCACATTTTACCCAATATATTTCCGCAGATTGCCGTATTGGCAACGCTGGATGTGGGGTGGGTTATCCTGCATATTGCCAGCATGTCCTTTTTGGGGCTAGGGATTCAGCCGCCAACGCCGGAATGGGGAGCAATGATTAATGATGGTCGCCAGTTTTTGCGGGGCTATCCTCAGTTAATGGCGTATCCGGGACTGATGATTTTGAGCGTAGTTATGGCCTTTAATTTATTAGGGGATGCACTGCGGGATATAGTTGATCCCAAAGTGAAGCGATAGGAAAGGGGAAAGCAAATGAAGAAGCAGCCGCTCCTGTCAGTGGAAAATCTAGAGGTTGGATATAAACGAAAAGACAGATTGGTTCCCATTGTACAGAAACTCAGTTTTCAGATTGAGCAAGGCGAGATTTTTGGGTTGGTTGGCGAAAGTGGTTGTGGTAAAACCATGACTTGCCTTTCTATCTTAAACCTTTTGCCGGTAGGTATGGTGAAAACAGGCGGTCGCATCTGCTTGGGCGGAGAAAATTTAGACAGCCTATCTGCCAGCCGGTGGCGAGAACTTCGTGGTAACCGCATTGGTTTCATTATGCAGAATCCTATGAATGCGTTTGATGCTATTCGTACTATTGGTGATCATTTTATTGAAACATTACTGTCACATGGTGAAACCGACCCCAAAAAAGCCAAGGCTACGGCGATTGAATATTTGGAACGAGTGGGACTGCCGGAGCCGCATTTATTGCTGCGCCAATATCCGTTCGAGTTTAGCGGCGGTATGCTGCAGCGGGTCATTATCGCTATTGCCCTAGCACAGAAACCGGATTTTATTATTGCCGACGAACCGACCACAGCCTTAGATGCTACTTCGCAGGTTCAGATTTTAGATTTGCTGGCGCAAGTGCGGTGTGAGTATGGCACAAGTATGTTGCTAATTTCCCATGATCTGGGGGTTATTGCCCGTCTGGCTGATTCGGTAGCTGTAATGTATAATGGTCAAATTGTGGAACAGGCACCTGTCTGCCAACTGTTTTCCCAGCCGCGCCATCCTTATACGCAAGCGCTGATTCATGCGCGCAACCGCATTGGTTTGGCACATCGACGGAGGGTGGCCAATGTCAGCACAAACGCTTCTTGAATTACGGGGAGTAAGCAAACATTTTCACGGAGGCGGAATTTTTAAACAAGGCCGGCGGGTACAAGCTGTCAATAATGTATCCCTTTCACTGGGAACTAAGGAGTGTTTAGGACTTGTCGGGGAAAGCGGCTCAGGTAAGAGTACATTGGGAAGGATTATCCTGGGAATCGAGAAACCGGAATCCGGAGAAGTGTTGTTCCAGGGGGTAAATTTGTATGGTAAGGACAAAGCTGCTATTCGCCGAGTACGGCGCGAATTGCAAGTTGTTTTTCAGGATTGTTTTAGTTCCGTCAATCCTCGACTGACAGCCGGGGAAAGTATTGCGGAGCCGCTGAGAAACTTTGCCGGGCTTAGCCCGCAGGAAGAAATGCGGACAGTAGGTGAATTGCTGGAGCTTGTCGGTCTTAAAGCCGAGGATGCGGTAAAGTATCCCCATCAATTCAGCGGTGGTCAGCTCCAGCGGGTATGTATTGCCAGAGCCATTTCCCTGCGTCCTAAGCTGATTGTTTTGGATGAGGCCGTTAGCAGCCTGGATGTATTGGTACAGGCGCAGATATTGGATTTGCTGGCTGCTTTGCGGGAAGAACTCGATATGTCTTATGTATTTATTTCGCATGATTTGGCCGCAGTAACTCAGTTGGCTGACAGGCTGGCTGTTATGTATGGCGGTGAGATTGTCGAACGTTTGGAGAACATGGATAACCTTCATTGTCTTACCCATCCGGTGTCTTTGGCGCTGCAGGGGGCGGTATTGCCTGCACAGCCAGAGCCGCGCACAGAAAAAACGCTGGGAAAGAGTATCAGATAAGGAGTGGCTTATATGGAAATAAAGCATAAAGAGTGGACGATTCGCCGAATTACGGCTGAGGATATTACGCCGGCGCTTGATTTTATTATTCCCATGCTGCATGAGGTGTACCCCAATATTCCGGATGTCGCTGTGCGCTGGGACCTTGCCAATATGGAGGAAGCGTATATGGTGGATCCCAAAACCGCGATGTTTGCTGCGTTTGATTCGGTTGGCAAGGTTGTGGGTACTATCGCCATACGCCCTTATGATGATCGGATTGAAAAGGTAAAAGGCTATTATGACGTAACTAAGACAGCAGAGTTATCCCGCTGTTATGTGGATAGTTCGTTGAGACGCCAGGGAATTGCTAGCAAGATGCTACTGGCAATTGAGGACTATTGTCGGAGTGTGGGGTATACCACAATCTGTCTGCATACCCATCGCTTTTTGCCTGGGGGCTATCCCTTCTGGTTAAGTCAGCAGTTTATTATTCGGGTACTTGGCAATGACCCGTTAGAAACAGTTTATATGGATAAAACGCTGTAACTCAAGCGGCCTGACTACATGCAGTCCTCTTGTTGTTTTAACTAAGCTCAATAATGTGATAATGATTGACAACAAAAACGTCAGAGCGTAAGTTTGCTCTGACGTTTTTAATAATGTATTTTGCATTAATATTTTTGCAAAGAGAGTATTGCCATACATACAAAGCCAAGAGCGGCTATACCAACCAGGAACATGAGACCGCCGACATAACCGCCGCTCAGGCTAATAAAAAAGCCGATCAACACCGGAGCAAAGGCTGAGCCGCCGTTGCTTAACCCATTCATCATCCCCGCACCGGCACCAATGGCTTTACCGGGAACAATACGCTGGAGAATCGCCCAGGAAGAAGGTAGCCCGATAGCAATGGAGGCGATACCGGCCGAGATAAGTAATGCGGCTGTCATATTGTCGGTAGCTGTGGCGCCAAAGTAGATCCCTAAGGCTGAACCAAGATGGGCAAGGGCAATAAAAGGAGCGCGCCGGCCGTACTTATCTGCCAAGTGACCAAAAAATAAGATGCTAAGAGTGCCAAGAATATAAGGAAGTGAGGACAGGGCCCCCATTTGGCTCCAGGAGAAGCCGCGGGCAGCTTTAAGATAAGACGGAAGCCAAGCCATGGTTCCCCACCATACACAGGCAATGCAGAAATAGTTAATGGTCAGCAGCCAAAACCGGTAATTAAGCACAAAGGATTTTAATCGTTCGCTAAGACTCTCGGTTTTAATTTTAGCTTCTTCTTCGGCTTCGATTTTAAGGGCGCTTTCAATGTACTCCAGTTCTGCAGCATTGACCCGTTTGTGCTGCCGGGGGTGGTCAGTTACATAGAACCAAATCAAGGCTAAAGGAATTAGTCCTAAGGCACCAAGGATAAAAAAGCTGGGACGCCAACCCCAGGTTGAAACAATCCAGGAAAAAAACGGCATAGCTATAGCCGGGCCGCCCATGAGGCCAATCAGCCAGACGCCATTGGCCTTGCCGCGCTCGTTGGGAGGAAACCAGTTTTTTACAAAAGTACTCTGCATGGGCCAGTGCATACCCTCGCCAATACCTAGGATGACTCTCGCCAGCAGCATAGTAGCAAAGGTTGTTGCCAAACCGCCGATGCAAACCGAAATTGTCCACAATACTATAGAAATCGCCATAGCCTTACGTGGACCGATATAGTCCCCCAGAGGACTCAAAACCACGTTGGCTACCCCATAAGCAATTAAGAATAATGTAATTAATAGTCCCATTTGTACAGGTTGACCTTTGATTCCCATGTCAGTTAAAAACGCATTGTCAGCAAGTAAAACCGAGACATTTACCCTGTCGAGATAAGCGACAAGCAAGGTTAAGAGCAAGATGGCTACTAGCACTACTCGCTGTTTTGTCGGTTTCTCAGGCACTACAGCTACGCCTGAGACTGATCGCGTTGTTTCCACAGGTATTTTCCCCCCTTCTGGTTACTGTATACATATTTGGTACTTGTTGACTATTATAGAGAGTGTTTTGTATCTCGTCAATAGGGTCAAATGCACAAACATACACTATTTTTTACAGGGATATGTGTATTTGTTATTTATATAAATACATATGTATATCATTAGTAGACGAGCGTATTTTTTATAAGTGTTAATGCGTTTAGATGATGGAATTTTAAGTAAAGTAGGGTATGCCCTGTGCTGCTTTGGATATCCAAGCAGTGAAGATCGGGCAAGTTTATAACAGCCTGCAGAAGTGGACCGTCGTTACTGAAAAAACAAAGAACACCTAAGCACATAGTGGCTAAGGTGTTCTTTATAGAGTAGTGTGAGCGGATTGTTTTTGCTATTTTTGCAGCAAGGGCACAGTATTGGCAGCATGCGGCATGACCGTAATGGTATAGTTTTTGCGACCTAATTTTTGTTCGGCGATGGTCATGGCTTCATCCAAAGTAGTGACAGCAATCAGGCCAGCCTTTTTCATAAATTCGATGTTTTCCGGCAAAGTAACAATGATATGTGGCACTTTTTTGGCCATGAGTCCGGTCTTGAGGGCAATAAAGCCAGGGACGGTAAAAGCTTTGCGCAGCGCAATTTCGCGGTCATACAGGGATTCATAATTGAACCAGCCGCTAAAATCAGGCGGCTCCATTATATCACGGCATTCTAACAGGGCGATGATCACGCCGTCATCTTTGACTGCCATAAAGGCATTTTCTGTAGTCTTGGTCCCTTGATAGAGGTTGATATCTTTAGGGAAACCGCCAGCAGAAGCAATAACCAGGTCAGCTTTGGCTGTAATCGGTACCCCAAAAATCTCCTCCACTGTCCTGCAGCCCTCCAACCAGGCATTATGAGGATGCCCGGCGACAAAACGGGCAAATTTCCCTTCAGGTGTAAAGACGGCATTAAGTAAAAAGGTATTTTTGAGCATGGCAGCCATTTCGCTCATATCTTCATGCATGGGGTTGCCTTCCAGTTTACCGGACATGCAGTTAGGGTTGATACCCTGCCCTACAACCTCGTGCAAACAAAAGGTATGGTTGCCCTGAATGGTGGAGTAACCGGCAACACCCGGCAAAATGGCTTTGCGACCGCCGCCGAATCCTGCCATAGGATGGTAAACAATGCCGCCGGTCATGATGACCTTGTCGGCATTGACGACATGCTTGTTAATATAAGTTTCTACACCGCGTGAAGTTTTACCGACATACACAAAGTCTTCGGTAGCTGGTGCGTAGCTTTGGAAAACTGAAATACGGCTGACGGTTTCCTGTCCGTAGACCAGGGCGTTTTCCTCATCGGTATGACGCCGATGGGAGCCTAGGCTCACAACCAGTTTGATGTCATTGTCAGGTACGCCGGCTTGGTTCAGTTCGTTTAACAGTGCAGGTAAAAAGGCCGGATATGTAATCCATTGGCGAGTTATATCACTGGCAATGATAACCACCTTGTCGCCTGGCTTGACGAATTCCGCCAGCGGCGGTGAGTCAATGGGGCTGGTTACAGCGGCTTTTATTGCGGCAGGCACATCGGTAATGGCTGTGACAGGTTTACCTTCGATCACATGAAGGATTTGTTCCTCCGGCAGAGTCATAGTGACTTCTTTATCACCAAAACCCAGTGCAAATGTTTTTGGCATGTTAATTCCTCCGTTTGAAACATCTATGATGCAAAATCAATTATATTAACATAATACCTGTAAATGTTTATTTTATTCTAGCCAGAATCGAATATTCCTGCAAAAAACATATCTGTATCTAACAGGATTTAACCGTTGTCCTGTTGGCAGGATGCGGATGGTATGTGGCAAAAGGCAAGCAGTAAGCTACTTTGGCTGGAGAAAACTGGACGCGGAGTGAGATTGGTGCTATTATATTGATAAGCTCAGGGCTTGGCACAGGCCAAGTTTTTTCTTTTCCTGATGTAGAACCGTTTTCAGAACAAGAACGATTACCCTGCAGATGTTTTACACCTGATCTAAAGGTAAGTCTGCTAATTGAGGTGAATATGTGAAGCCAACATCCACGTTGCGGGAAAAGATCCGTCAATTTCTCATTATATTTTTCCCGATATTTATTGCTCAGCTTTCGCTTACCGTGTCAGGCTTTTTTGACACCGTGATGTCAGGACAAGTAAGTCATTACGACTTGGCAGGAGTTGCTATTGGCAGTAATTTGTGGTTGCCGGTATTCACCGGGATTAGCGGAATTTTGAGTGGGATTACCCCGATTTTAGCGCAATTGCATGGTGCTGGCCGCAAGCAGGACATGCCTTTTCTGGTAATTCAGGGCGTATATTTGGCGTTGACACTGGCAGTGTTAGTGATTGTCGCTGGTTCGTTAGCACTTTCGCCACTGCTCAACGTCATGGATTTAGAGGAGCCTGTTCACCACATTGCTTATCACTTTTTGTGTGCCTTGGCTATGGGGATTATTCCTTTGTTTGTTGCCGCTGTGCTGCGGAATTTTATCGATTCGCTGGGATATACCCGGATTACTATGTTGATGGTTTTAGTTGCTGTACCGATTAATATTGCATTGAATTATTTGCTGATTCTTGGAAAATTTGGTTTTCCGCGGCTTGGGGGTATAGGCGCTGGTTATGCAACTGCCTTGACTTACTGGTGTCTTGTCGTTATTTGCATTGGCGTTATCTATTATGTGGAGCCATTTAGAGGATACCGCATTTTTTCGGCTTTGTCTGGCGTTTCATTAACTGCCTGGCGGGAATTATTAGTTGTCGGCGTGCCTATCGGACTGACGATTTTCTGTGAAGTTGGTATTTTTTCGGTGGTAGCCCTATTAATGAGCGAATATGGCACGGCTGTGATAGCCGCCCATCAGGCGGCTATCAATTTTGCTGGTTTAGTATATACGGTGCCGCTGAGTATTGGGATAACCTTAACCATTGTGGTGGGATATGAGGTAGGCGCGCGCCGCTATCATGATGCGCAGCAATACAGTTATCTGGGGATTGGCATTGCCCTGGCTGTCGGCCTTGTTTTTGCAGGCAGTTTAACTGCGTTTAATCACCAGATCGCAAGTCTATATACTGAGGACATAACGGTCTTAGAATTAGTCCGCAATTTCCTCTGGTATGCCATCTTTTTTCAGCTTTCTGACGCTGTGGCTGCTCCTATTCAGGGGGCTTTGCGCGGTTATAAAGATGTCAGAATTACCCTGGTGATGGCGATTGTTTCCTATTGGGTTATTGGCATGCCAGTAGGATATATTCTGGCAAACTACTTAAATTTACAGGCCTATGGTTATTGGGTTGGGTTTATCGTTGGCTTGGCTGTCGGAGCGCTGGTATTGCTTGTAAGATTAATTGGTTTGCAGAAGAAATATAAATCAACTAAGGGATAAGGAGTAGGAAACATGAGTGCTTTACAATCAAATTTGCTGCTGCTTTTAACAGCAGCCATATGGGGATTCGCCTTTGTAGCCCAGCGGGTGGGCATGGACCATGTTGGACCATTTACCTTTAATGGAGTCAGGTTTTTACTAGGAAGTTTGTCTTTATTGCCGCTTATCTTGTATTATCGTAGTAACAAGCAGAGACAAATGCCATCTGTGCGCCTTACAGATGCTATGAAGGCCGGCGGATTGGCAGGTTTAATTCTGTTTATTGCCGCCTCGTTGCAGCAAATTGGCTTGATTTACACAACCGCAGGCAAGGCTGCGTTTATTACTTGTTTATATATTGTACTTGTGCCGATGGCAGGAATATTTTTAAAGCAGTGTGTAAGTATGATTACCTGGATTAGTTCTGTGTTTGCCATTGTCGGTCTTTATTTACTCTGTGTAAAAGAAAGCTTTTTCATCGCTTTTGGGGACTTGCTGCAGTTGATAGGAGCTTTGTTCTGGGCTGCACATATTCTGCTTATTGGGCATTATGCCACCCGGGTTGATGTGTTACAGTTATCATTTTTTCAATTTGTTACTTGTGGGATGCTGAGTTTGGTAATTGCGGCCAGTTTTGAGACGATATCTTTAGAAGGACTTGCCGGAGCGCTTATTCCTATTTTGTATGGGGGCATTTTCTCTGTGGGGGTAGCATATACGCTGCAAGCCGTTGGCCAGAAATATTCGCCACCAGCTCATGCGGCGATTATTCTCAGTATGGAAACTGTCTTTGCTGTACTTGGGGGGTTCTTGCTGCTGGATGAACGGTTAGGTCTTAAGGAGGTCATTGGCTGTGGTCTAATGTTGGTAGGTATGCTGCTGACTCAACTACAGAGTATTCAGGCTGCCGATGACGTTAGTAGAATGGCCGAGGAGACAAAGTAGGGCTGGCTGCTGTAAAAGCCATATCGAATAACGTCGGAGAAATACTAAAATCCGAAAACGGTATTGCAGCAATTTTTACAATACAGTAGCTTGCTTTGTTGGTAGGTCAAAAGAAAAAGCAG
>NZ_JBYKYF010000460.1:1310-1686 GCF_057736855.1 Sporomusa sp. | reverse complement strand
TGCTTTAAAATATCCACCAACTTCTAGTATTTCTTCCATGAAAAGTATTGCCCTCATCTTGAGCTCTCTTACTTTTTTCCCCAATTCTCCGTCAAAATTGAGTTTTACCATTTCCGTAAGGCCGTCCATTCCAATCAATGCCTGTTTTGCTGTGTTTATAGCGTTTATATTGTTGTAATGCCACGGAACGTTTCTTCCCTCATCGGGAGTAATTGTACTTTGGATGTCAGCAGATGTCAAGCGGGATATTAAAAGGTTTAAAACATGTGTAACTGTCGCCTCTCTTGTATCGTGTTCAATGTATTTGGTATTCATCTGCGCCCTTATCTTGTAATTTTTGAAAAGCTGCCTCAAGGCTACCGCGTAAGGAAGGTCA
>NZ_JBYKYF010000460.1:371-1300 GCF_057736855.1 Sporomusa sp. | reverse complement strand
CATGGTATTTATAGCGTGCTGCACCAAAAGTTCTGGCATTACTTTCCATCCATATTTTGCAGTCGCATTTGCGTTGTGAGCTCCGTCAATTTGGAGCATGTCAGCATCTGCCATAATCTTTTTGGCAACTGCCGCATCCACAAAAGAGCGAACCATATTTACATTTCTATACAAAACGTTATACTGTGGGTCCTGATGAGCGCCGTTTACTCCCTCTTCCGCAAACATTACAGCTATTTCAGGCCCTGCAATTCCACTGACATATGAATGAAAATTTATAGGTCTTCCTACTTCATCCTCAATCAAATCAAGAGCTTTTCTCGTCGCTCTAACTTGTTTGCGGGTGATTGGGACTCCTCCCACTCCCTCAGGAGTTCCTTCTATCAATCCGTCAAAATGGCTCTGCCCCAAAGTCCTTATCACCATTATGTGGTCTGCACCGTGCCATGCCGCCATTCTCATTCGCCTTATGTCGTCTTCAAATCTTCCTGAAGCAATTTCAGTGGTGATCACGCAGTCTGGTTGCGGGTCAATATTTCCAAAATACTTTGCAGCAGGCAGTGGAATGCTATTTTTCAATGGCTCAGAGACCTGGTAATACTCAAAATCTCCAATTTTGCGCCTTCCTACCCCTTCCCTCCAGTGCCATCCTCTTCTTCTAGGAACATATTTGTCAAGGTCTTTTAAAATCTCTTCTATGTCAATCTTTTTATCTTTCTCCAGCTTCATTCTCTCTCGCCTCCCTCGCAATCTCATCCAACACATCTAGATACTGGCCATTTGCAAGGCCTCTTCCTGCTGTGAGATAGTCTGTTTTTGCTCTTTCTGCCACCTTGAGCACTATATGCCCTGCTCCCTTTGAAAGAAGCCCTCTTTCCTCAATTCTATTGACAATTTCCTTAGCTTCAATGCTGGAAAATCCCATTCTC
>NZ_JBYKYF010000460.1:0-361 GCF_057736855.1 Sporomusa sp. | reverse complement strand
CCAAAAGTAGGCATCTAATTCTTCATCTGTCATGTGTTGCAAGTGCTTACTTCTCACTTCAAAATCGTCTTCCCTTCTCATACTAACCCTCCATTCTTTAATTCTTCAATTGTCCTTCTCACAAAATCTTCACTGGACTTGGTATCCTCAGCCAAAAATTTTATGTCTTCTTCATTTGGCATTCCAAAGTGCTGGATGCAGTTTCTAATGTAAGATTTCTTCAAATTATCAAGTTTCACTTCTCTCGCTTTGACCATTGAAGGATGTTCAGGAAGAATTATGTTTTTACCCGGAACTTCCTCATCAGGATTTCCTACAAGCACCTGAACTCCATTTTGCTTAGCAAAAGTCAGCTGAGCAG
>NZ_JBYKYF010000459.1:0-1699 GCF_057736855.1 Sporomusa sp. | reverse complement strand
GATATGGAAAGGGCAAAGAAATATCTGGAGACAGCTGACAAATGGCAAGAGTTGATAGACAAACTCACTTATACTACGAAAGGACCTTATGGCAATGGGCAGTATTATATAAGAATTGCAGGTTTACCGGACCCGGATGCCGACTTTTTAATAAGCATTGCCAACGGAGGAGGAGTGTATGACCAGAAGGAGATTGTAGATCCAAGTTTTTTAGAGCTTGTAAGGTTAGGAGTAAAAGCTTATGATGACCCAAAGATATTGAATACTATTTCGGTAGTTGATAGCCTCCTTAAAGTAAATACTCCTAAAGGGCCTTCGTGGTACAGGTACAATCATGATGGCTATGGTGAACCCGCCAAAGGAGAACTTTATCATGGCAAAGGTAAAGGCAGATTATGGCCTCTTCTTACAGGAGAGAGAGGGATGTACGAAATTGCAGCAGGGAAAAAAGCAGATGACTATCTAGAGTATATGAGAAATTTTGCTAATGAAGGTTTTGTCTTGTCAGAGCAAATTTGGGAAGATACAGGACTTCCTACAGATTCTGCTTCTCCTCTCAATTGGGCTCATGCGGAATATGTGGTGCTTTTTGCATCTAACATAGAAGGGAAGGTAGTTGATATGCCACAAATTGTATACAAAAGGTATGTATTAGGGGAGAGATAAAACTCCCCCTATATTTTTTCTTTTTGCGATAGGTTATAATACTCTTTGGAGGAGGGAAGAAACCTTGAATAAAGTAAAAATAGGTGAAAAATACGAAGTAGATATCACTAGCATGGGACACGAGGGGGAGGGAGTTGGAAGAATCGATGGAATAGCTGTTTTTGTGAAAGGAGCCTTAAAGGGAGAAAGAGTTATTGTAGAGATAGAAGAGGTCCATAAAAATTATCTCAAAGGTTATACAGTAAAAATACTAGAAAAATCCCAGCATAGAGTAAATCCTCTTTGTCAGTATGCTGATAGATGTGGTGGTTGTTCTTTGCAACACTTAAGTTATAAAGGCCAACTTGAATACAAGACTCAGAAGGTAAAGGATAATCTAGAGAGGATAGGAAAGATTTATACAAAAGTTCACTATGCGATAGGAATGGAGAATCCATTGAATTACAGAAACAAAGGGCAATTTGTAGTAGGTGAAATAGGAAGAGAAAAGATAACGGGGTTTTACTCTTTCCATTCCCACGAGATTGTACCTGTAGATAATTGCTTGATACAGCATCCTTTGAGCAACAAGGTTGTAAGTGTAGTAAAAGAGTGGTTAAATGAATGTGACATAAGCGTTTATGACAGGAAAAAAGGCAAAGGACTAATAAGGCACGTGGTAGCTAAGGTCGCTTTTAAGACAGGGGAAGTTATGGCAATAATCGTCATAAATGGAGAAGATATACCTTGTAAGGAAGAACTGATAGAGGCCTTGAAAGAAAAAGTGCCAGGGCTTAAAAGTGTTATTTTGAATATTAATACCAGGCGAACTAAGATGATTTTAGGAAATAAGAATATTGTAATTTATGGGAAAAATACCATTGAGGATTTCATAAAAGATTTAAGATTTGAGATATCTCCACTTTCTTTTTTTCAGGTAAATCCTATTCAAACTGAAATTTTGTACGATAAAGCCATTGAATACGCTGGTTTGACGGGAAAAGAAGTGGTAATAGATGTTTATTCAGGAATAGGGACTATATCTTTGTTTGCA
>NZ_JBYKYF010000458.1:1254-1700 GCF_057736855.1 Sporomusa sp. | reverse complement strand
TCCTCTGGGGTATGTGGACAGTGGCAATGTGTATTTTTATAGAAACGTAGAAAAAAGGCAGTACATTCCCACAAAAAAACTGGAACGTCGCGTAAGCCTTTTAAAAGTAGTGTTTGGAATGGATGACAAACTGATAAGATTTTTAGTAGAAAATGGAGAAAGAGGCATTGTCATTGAAGGGACGGGCAGAGGAAATGTGCCTCCAAAAGTAGCAGAAGGAATAAAATACGCTATATCTAAAGGAACAGTTGTAGTTCTCGTATCAAGGTGCCCGATGGGAAGAGTACATCCTTCCTATGCTTATGAAGGAGGAGGAAAACACCTCGAATCTCTGGGGGTAATTTTTGGAGGAAATCTATCAGGTCAAAAGGCAAGAGTAAAATTAATGGCAGCACTGGCATACACATCAGATTACAGAAAAATTAGAGAGATTTTTGAGGAAGAGT
>NZ_JBYKYF010000458.1:0-1244 GCF_057736855.1 Sporomusa sp. | reverse complement strand
CTCTTCAATGACCTTTTTCACCATCTCTTCTATCTCTTCTTCTGAAAGCTGCTCTGGCAAATAAGATTCCATAATTTCTATTTCTTTTTTTGCTTTATCTACTAGATCCTGTCTTCCACTTTTTTCATATTCAGGCAAAACTTCTTTTCTCTGTTTTATCTCCTTTGAAATTACACTGATGACCCCTTCATCGTCCAACTCTTTCTGCGTGTCCTTTTCCACCTGAAGTATGGCAGCTCTGACCATGCTTAGAATGTTTTTCTTAAAAGCGTCTTTGCTCTTCATGGCTTCTACCATGTCCTTGTATATGCGCTCTTTCAGGGTCATTTATACCACATCCTTTTATCTGCCATATTTATATTTTCTCTTTCTTGCAGCTTCGGCTTTCTTTTTGCGCTTTACACTAGGACTCTCATAGTGTTCTCTCTTGCGAAGCTCTGACAAAACTCCTGCTTTGGAGCATTGACGTCTGAACCTTCTTAAAGCGCTATCCAAAGACTCGTTTTCGCCGACTCTTACTTCAGCCACTACTCTCCCTCCCTCCAAATAAACTGCTCGAGGCAAGCTGCAATTGTTGCTGTGACTAAGAGCTTGAAAATTCTCACTTTATTATACTCCTAAATCCACGAAGTGTCAATAATTTTACCCTGGAGGCCAAGTCATAAACCTTCCACCTAAAAGGTGAAAATGAAGGTGATAGACTGTCTGTCCGCCATCTTTACCACAATTTGTCACAATTCTATAGCCTTTTTCGTCAATACCCTCTTTTTTTGCTATTTCCTTTGCTACCATGTAAGCACGAGATATCAGGTGCTTGTTCTCCTCAGTAACATCTAAAAGGGTTGGTATATGTTCTTTTGGCACGATTAGAATATGTACAGGAGCTTGGGGATTTATATCGCGGAAAGCTACAACTAAATCATCCTCATACACTATATTAGAAGGAACTTCTTTGTTTACTATTTTGCAGAAAATGCATTCCGACACCTTTTTCACCTCCTCTTTTTATATTCTACACATCTTAATAAATTCCTTCAATTTCTCCTATCAATAAATCATTTTTTATTTCCTTTACTCTAACAGGCAAGATGCGGTTTCTCAAATTTTCTAATTCTCCTTTAACTGCCACACTAAGGTAATTGTCTGTAAGCCCTTCCACATATCCATCTAAATCTTTTACCTTCTGCTCAAACAGAACTTCTACTGTCCTATTTAAAAATCTTTCCTTAAACTTTCTCTCACAA
>NZ_JBYKYF010000457.1:384-1703 GCF_057736855.1 Sporomusa sp. | reverse complement strand
AAACATCCTTGCTCACCTCTTTTCCTTGCTTTTACGCAAGTCAATAATATCAAAGATTTTCCATATTGTCAATACATAAACGCAAGAAATTTTAAATACAGCGATTAAAAGTATTGCAAAAATGCAAGAACAATGATAAAATATTCACCGAAAGGTGTGATTAGGGTGGAAATTAAGGATATTATTAAAAGGCGTAGACTCGAATTAGGTTTAACCATGTTGGACGTCGCCAAAGCTGTTGGCGTTAGCGAAGCGACTGTATCAAGATGGGAATCTGGTAATATCGCAAATATGGGAAGAAGCAGAGTCGCCGCACTCGCCAAAGTGCTTAGACTTTCACCTAAAGTATTAATGGGTTGGGAGGATGCTGAAGATAACATGCCGAACGCAACTCCTCTTAGCGATATACCTATGATTCCAACAATCGGACGCGTAGCCGCCGGAATACCAATTTTAGCTGAGGAAAATATTATAGGTTACGAATATGTTCCGGACTTAAAAAACCCATCTGAATATTTTTGCTTGCTTGTATCGGGAGATAGTATGATAAACGCCGGGATACCGGATGGTGCAAAGGTTATTGTTAGGAAACAAGACTATGCAAACGATGGCGATATAGTAGTATGCATTGTAAATGGCGAAGAAGCAACACTCAAAAGATTTAAGCGCGTTGGCGATACGGTTATCTTAATGCCGGAAAATCCTAAATATCAGCCTATAATTGTAAGTTGCAAAGATTTCGAAATAGGATACGCCCGTATCTGCGGGGTGGCTCGGAAAGTTCTGATTACTAGGGATTTGTAAAAGGAGGTAAAACCTTGACTTGCAAAAAGTGTAAAAAGGAAATTTCCGATGATTCAGTATTTTGTAATTACTGTGGCACTAAACAGGTAAAAACCAAACGTAAAACCATAAAAAGAGAAAACGGCACAGGGACGATTTATAAACGTTCTGATTTAAAAAATCGCCCCTGGGTTGCAGCTACTCCTCGAATAAATGGCATGCCATCTCAAATTATCGGTTATTACGCTACAGCCCAGGAAGCCAAGGATGCGCTGGATGAATACCGGCGCAATCCTACAACAAAACTAAATATTACGGTTAAAGAATTGTTCGAAGAATGGAAACCACTAGGGTATAAAGATAAATCTATACAGCTTCAAGGTAGCTATAACGCGGCCTGGAATAAATTAACCGATATATATAATATAAAGTTTCGAGAACTCCGTACCGGACACATGCAAAAAATTATTGATTATTTACAAACCGAGCGTCCAAAGCTTGATAAAGACGGAAGTCCGGTGATAAAAGATGGAAAG
>NZ_JBYKYF010000457.1:0-374 GCF_057736855.1 Sporomusa sp. | reverse complement strand
AGCCAGTGATGTTAAAACCTCAGTCTTATTCGGCTTTGCATGATGTCAAAGTTTTGCTTGGTCTTCTATATAAATACGCGATGGAAAACGATATAGTCAACAAAAATTATGCCGAGTTTTTGGTGTTACCAAAAAATAACAGAGCAGTAAAAGAAGCCTTTACTGACTTAGAAGTAAAGCAAATAGAAAAAGCAAATGACAAAGTTCCGTTTGCGGACTGTATACTTTTTATGTGTTACACAGGGTTAAGAATAACAGAATTCTTGACGTTAAACAAAATGTCTGTTCACAAAATAGACGGAGGATATTCAATAATCTGCGGAATAAAAACTAAAGCAGGAAAAGACCGAGTGATTCCGATTCATCCGAAGATT
>NZ_JBYKYF010000456.1:0-1704 GCF_057736855.1 Sporomusa sp. | reverse complement strand
ATTGTCAGGTCGGCTGCTGTTAGCTTGGGATGAAAGGATAACAACCCAGGTTGAACGTACCAACGGCATTTTGCTGCACCCCACCTCGCTGCCTTCACCCTTTGGTATTGGTGATTTGGGACCAGAAGCCTACCGGTTTGTCGATTTTCTTGTGGCTGCCGAGCAACAAATTTGGCAATTCCTGCCGCTTAATCCGGTAGGTTTTGGTGATTCCCCGTATCAATGCCTGTCGGCGTTTGCTGGTAATCCACTGCTGATTTCGCCGGAAAAAATGGTAGATGCCGGTTGGCTGACAGAAGGTGAACTTGCATATGCTGATATTTCCTGGCAGAACCCTGCCTGCATTGATTTTCCTTATGTCAAGCTATGGAAGGAACAGTTATTCAGACAAGCGTTTACACGTTTTAGCCAACAGGAGCCGCCTAGCGATTATGGCGCGTATGTAGCTAACAGTGCCGACTGGTTGCCTGATTATACGCTATTTATTGCACTCAAGCTGCATTTTGGTGGCCTGCCCTGGAATCAATGGGATACTCCCATCAGGCAGCGCCAGCCGGAGGCTCTCAGCTATTATCGGCAACTGCTTGCCGAAGAAATTCATTACCAAACTTTTTTGCAGTTTGTTTTCTGGCAGCAATGGCAAGAATTAAAGCGGTATGCCAATGCCCGGGGCATTCGCCTATTTGGTGATTTGCCGCTGTTTGTGGCTCATGACAGCGCCGATGTGTGGGCCAATCCTCATTTGTTTGCGTTGGATGTAGCCGGGAATCCGGTCAAGGTAGCCGGGGTACCGCCTGACTATTTTAGTACTACTGGGCAGCGTTGGGGCAACCCGCTCTATAACTGGGATGAGATGGCGCTAGATGATTACCATTGGTGGCGCCGCCGTCTGGAAGTTTTGCTTGCGTTGGTGGATATAATTCGCGTTGACCATTTCCGTGGCCTTGAGGCTTACTGGGAGATTCCTGCCAGCGAAGAGACGGCAGTGAACGGGCAGTGGACAGCCGGGCCAGGAACCAAATTTTTTTCCGTTTTGGAAAAATATCTTGGCAAGCTGCCGTTGGTGGCTGAGGATTTGGGGATTATTACCCCGGCAGTGAACAGACTTAAACATCGTTTTGGCTATCCGGGTATGCGGGTGCTCCAATTTAGTTTTGGTGACGGCTGGTCAGCACCTGAGTTTCCCTATAATACCGGTGTTAATACCATTGCTTATACGGGTACCCATGATAATGACACTTTGCTAGGCTGGTATCAAAAGCTGGAGGACACCGACCCGCAGTGCAAACGCATTATACTTAACCACCTTAAACGGTTAGGCCTGGATAGTGATCGAAGTAATATTGGCGTATGCAGGCAGCTTATTCGGCTGACCTATCTCAGTCAGGCTAAGACTGTCATACTGCCGTTGCAGGATGTACTGGGGCTGGACAGTAAAGCACGGATGAATACCCCCGGTACGGTGGGCGGCAATTGGAGGTGGCGTCTGGAGCCTGGTATGCTTACATCTGAAGTGATTGAATTTCTGAAAGACTGGAGCCGTCTAAGGCATGGGCTGTAGTACCCATACTGATAGGCAGACACGGTATTCACAAATACAAAGGCTGCTGTGCACAGGTACCAAAAGACCTTATGCACAGCAGCCTTTGTCTAGTTTGCCCGGCATGGGCAGTAACTAGGCGGTGAAAGTCCGCTATGGGCTTG
>NZ_JBYKYF010000455.1:0-1704 GCF_057736855.1 Sporomusa sp. | reverse complement strand
CAAAACAGAGGAAGCCTCTTCCCCTAAAAAAATGCATATGAGTTGTGTCAAGCTACTTTGGGAATATGTAAATAAGTTCCACAGCGACCACTTTGGATTTTGTTGTGGAGTTTATTTATGTTATATCCTATGCAAAGCAGCAAAAATTCGGTCTGTACCTTAACGTTACTCCGCATCAAAAATCGCCGGAATCCCATATCCCCTTTTAGTACTCCGAATGCTCCCTCTACCTGGATGGAGCGGTTCATACGTAACAAAATGCCTTCCTCGCTTTGTATGCGCGCCTGCATTTCTTGGCGCTGCCTGAGAAAGGTTTTTGATACATGCAAATTCTTGCTCCGTTCTTCCAGCGACTTTTTGCTTGCTCCTTTAATGCATTGAGCCTTATGCTGACAGCCAGCGCACTCGGTACAGGTGTATACCGTTGTTACGATTGCATATCCGGCTTTGGATCGAGTCTTTTTCTCATAGGCCGCCTTGATACGATGTCCATTGTAACAAAGGTAGCTATCGGTTTCGGCATCGTAGACCATATTCTCGCGTTTACCAATGTCGCTTTTGTATTTACGGGTTTTGCCTATATCGGAATTAGCTGGTTTGATAAATGCTGTTAGCCCATTTTCCTCGCACCAGGTATAATTTTCTTCACTTTCAAATCCTGCGTCTGCTACTGGTTTTGTATATCCTAGGCATTTTAGTTTTTTTACCATCGGGATGAATGTTTGACTATCGCTTCGCTCCTGAGAAATCATTGCGCCTACGATATATTCCGCATCTACCGCTATCGTAGCATTGTAACCCGGTTTTAGCTGACCGTTTTTCATGTGGTCTTCTTTCATCCGCATAAAGGTAGCATCTCTGTCGGTTTTGGAAAAGCTATTGCGTTGCCCAAAACTGTGGTTGTAGTCATCATAGCGTTTTTGCCGCGCAATATAGTCTTCTATCTTTTCTAGGGCTCGCTGCAATGACGTCTTACGTTGTCCCTTCCCGTGAACAAAGACTATGCCTCGTTCAGCTTGCAAGGCTTTGAAACGCTTGCGCAATTTTTTTAGGTGCTTGGCCTTGATCTTTTGACCAACATGAAAGCGTATCCCAAATTCCTTCGCCAGGGCTGGCAGTTCGCCTTTCATCTTTGCCTGCAGCTTTTCCTCGCTTTTTTGTGTCGCTTTCTTCCATACAAAGCTGTAGCGGCCGGCATTGGCTTCTAGTTTGGTTCCATCAATGAATGCGTTTACTAGTGATAATTCGCCGCTATCGGCCAACAATTGCACCAACTGCTGGAACAAGTCTTCTACCACTTGAGTCATCCGCTCGCTACGAAAGCGTGCAATGGTGGCGTGATCTGGAGCTTTTTCTCTGCCTAAAAGGTAAAGAAAATTGATGTCTCGCCGGCAAGCCTGTTCAAGTTTGCGACTGGAATAAATGCCGTTCATATAGCCATATACGAGAATTTTGAACAGACGTTTCGGTGACCTCTCGATTCTCCCTATACGAGAGTACGCGGCGTACAATTTACTATAATCCATCCTTTCCAGTACCGCGTTGAGTAACCGCACCGAATCATCTGCTGGGATCATTTCACCAATATCCATTGGTAATACTAGTTGATATATATTTCCGTATGATGTATAATTTTTTTGTTGTAAGATTTTTTTCTTCACAAACTTAATTTTACAACAAAAAAACTGCAGCCAGAAGTAACTG
>NZ_JBYKYF010000092.1:0-10491 GCF_057736855.1 Sporomusa sp. | reverse complement strand
GACAATGGCGGCAACGTGAGTTCTAAATTGCCTGTATCCGGAATCATAATCGGCTCACCAGTCAAAGCATCCACAACATAAGCCTGGTTTGCAAACCAAGCAGTAGCGTCAACCGCTACCGCAGCAGACTTATCACGGCTGCGGTTAAGCACAATCACCGCCGTGTTATCTGCCGCCAATTCACCAAATACATCCTGCCCACCCTGGATACGACGCACATACCCATATACATCATCATCAGCCAATAACAGCAGCCATTCACCAGTCCGCAAAACCTGATGGCGGCGCCGTAAACCAACCAGTTTTTTATACCATGCTAATAACTCTTTATCTTCCCTGCCCCACGGATAGGCGCGACGGTTTAATGGATCACTGTAGCCTTCAACCCCGGCCTCATCGCCATAGTAAATACAGGGAGCACCAGGAAAAGTCATCTGCCATAAAACCACCAGCTTCAGCCGCGCCAGTCCCAACTCCCGCTGGGCAGACGTCAGCGCGTACTTAAAGGCATTGAGTTTGCTATAATTTTCTTCCGGCGGCGCTTCGGCAAGTAAAGTAAGAATCCGCGGCACATCGTGACTGCCAATAATATTCAAATTGGCATAAAAATTTTCTTTCGGATAGTTTTCATACAAACTGAATAAATGCCGGTGTACCGCTTGTGCATCTTGCCATCCCAGCATAAAGTCAAGAACAAGCTTGCGAAAGGGATAATTCATGACGGCGTCAAGTTTGGTACCATCAAAATACTGGCGCAAATGTCCATACGTCACTTTGCGCGAAGCATCTTCCCACACCTCGCCAATCAGTACCGCCTCAGGATCATATTCTTTGAGTTTTTTATAAAACTTTTCTAAGAACGATTCCGGGAGTTCATCGGCTACATCCAGACGCCAGCCTTTTATACCCGCTTTAAACCAATGCTCAAGCACACTATCTGGGCCGTCAATAATGAATGCCTGATAAGAGGGATCCTCTTCATTGACATTAGGCATAGTGGCAATCCCCCACCAGCATTCAAAGGTATCCGGATAATCGATAAATTTGTACCATGAATAGTAGGGAGAATCTTTGGACTGATAAGCCCCCAGCGTATCATAGTTGCCTTCCTGATTAAAATACAAGCTGTCACTGCCGGTATGACTAAAAACCCCGTCCAGAATAATGGCAATGCCATACTCTTTAGCCTTAGCACACAGCTCGGCGAACAGTGTATTGTCGCCAAACATCGGATCAATTTTTTTGTAGTCGGCAGTATCATATTTATGATTCGATGGCGAATCAAATATCGGATTAAAATAAATAGCCGTAATACCCAGCTCTGCGAGATAAGGAAGTTTGGCCATAACCCCGGCCAGATTGCCGCCGAAAAAGTCATAAGCTAAGATGTGGCCTGTCTCTATATCCCGGGTATACACCGGCGTATCCTGCCAGTTGGCATGGATCAGACTGCCAGGACGGGGATTGAGGATTTTTCCATCCGGCAAACCATTATAAAATCTGTCAACAAAGATTTGGTATACAACTGCATGTTTAAACCAAGACGGAGTAACAGCCCCCGGCAAGTAGGTGCTGATTTGGTACGAGGGCGGCGGATAGTCAGAAATCTGCCCTATACCGCCGACCTCAGCCGCATTGTTCCCATAATAGATAGTCTGCTCTCCCTGCCTGACAATAAAGTAGTACCAGATAACCCCAGGTTTGCCTGGCACAGTAAAGCTGGCTTCATACAATCGCCGTCCATGCTCCTCGCGAACAAGTGACATAGCAATAAGGGTTTCGCCGTTTTCCCCCTGCCATAATCGTAAGTAAACAACCTCTGTTGGCCGTTCACCGTGCTGTTCGGTTATGTCTATCAATAACCGCAAGGTTATCGTAGTATCGCAAGCAACTGCCCCAAAAGGACTGCGAAATTCTTCATTGTGAGAATCATGCATTATCCAGTACTTCTTCATGCCGGTCACCCCCGGTGTTAAAATTCCCTAATTATAACCGGCTTAATCTTCCAAATACCAATGGCATATTCAGAAACAGTACGGTCACTGGCAAATCTGCCGGAAAAAGCAATATTATTTATCGCCATAGTCTGCCATCGGCTCCGGTCACGGTACAGATGGCTGACTTTTTCCTGCGCCATGGCATAGTCGGCAAAATCCTTTAAAACAAAGTACTCATCATTTGTCCGCATAAGCGAGTGATGAATACAGTCAAATTCATCCCGGCTAACAGGGAAAAAACCGTTAACAAGCTGATCAACCACTTGCTTTATACGCGGATTGCTATTATATACATCCAACACATTATAGCCGCCATATTTATAATAATGTAAGACTTCGTCGGCGGTTAAACCAAAAATAATGATGTTGTCGTCGCCAACTTCGTCGCGAATTTCAATATTGGCACCATCTAACGTACCGATAGTAATAGCGCCGTTCATCATAAATTTCATATTCCCAGTACCAGATGCCTCGCGACTGGCTGTTGATATTTGTTCACTGACATCAGCGGCCGGAATGATGAGTTCAGCTAACGATACACTATAGTTTTCCAGGAAGACAACTTTAATTTTACCGTTAATATCTGGGTCATTGTTGATAACCTGAGCCAAGGTATTGATAAACTTAATAATGCGTTTGGCCAAATAATAACCAGATGCTGCCTTGCCGGCAAAAATAAAGGTACGCGGTTCAATATCCAGACTGGGGTCAGCCTTTAGACGATTGTATAAATCCAAAATGTGCAGCGCATTTAACGTCTGACGTTTATACGCGTGAATACGTTTTACCTGAACATCAAAAATGGAACTACTATCAATAGTTATATCCATTTTTGCTTTAATATAGTTAGCCAATCGATCTTTATTGGCTTGTTTCACAGCAGCAACACTGGCTTGGAAAGCAGCATCGGTTGCATAACGATGCAGGTTTGCCAGTTCGCTGGGATGAGCCAGCCAACCTGGACCAATGGTTTCGGTAATTAGCGTCGCGAGCTTAGGATTCGCTTTGGCCAGCCAGCGGCGATGAGTCACCCCGTTGGTTTTGTTATTAAACCGATGGGGGAAAAATTGGTGAAAGTTGGCCATAACTTCTTTTTTTAGAATATTACTGTGCACTTCAGCCACACCGTTGACACTATGACTGCCGACAACTGCCAAATGCGCCATATGTACATATCCGTCACTAATGATGGCCATCGACCGGATTCTGTCCCAATCACCAGGATACCGCTCCCAAAGAGCAGCACAAAACCGTTCGTTAATTTCGTGGATAATCATATACATACGCGGCAGCAGGCGTTCTATCAAATCAACCGGCCATTTCTCCAGTGCCTCAGGCAAAATGGTGTGATTGGTGTAGGAAATGGTTTTGCAGGTGGCATTCCAGGCTTCATCCCACCCTAATCCCTCTTCATCCATCAAAATGCGCATCAATTCCGGCACGGCTAGCGCCGGATGGGTATCATTGATATGAACGGCAATTTTTTCATGAATTCTTGCCAGATCGGCCGGTGATGCCCCATGGGTGCGTTTGTATCGCCGGACAATGCTCTGTAGACCAGCAGAAACAAAGAAATACTGCTGTTTTAGTCTGAGGAGCTTGCCTTCTGGATAATTGTCATCAGGGTATAGTATCTGCGAGGTAGCTTCCAGGGAGTACTTCTTTTCTACGGCTTTTAAAAAATCACCTTTGCTGAACGATGAAAAATCAAAATGATGGGTTTCGGCACTCCACAGCCGCAAAGTATTGACAGTATTGCAGTTAGCGCCGACAACCGGTATATCATATGGCACAGCCAGTACCGGTTCATAATTTTCATGGATGGCAACAAGCCGTCCACCTTGCTCTTCCAACCGAACGGAACCGCCAAATTTAACCGTTACCGCCCGGTTGGCTTTGCGGGTTTCCCAGACATAGCCGTCACGCAACCAATTATCCGGCAGTTCAACCTGATACCCATCAACAATTTTTTGTTCAAACATGCCATGCCGGTAACGAATACCGTTACCATGCCCAGGCAGTTGCAAGGAAGCCATGGAATCAAGAAAACAGGCGGCAAGCCGTCCTAGGCCGCCGTTTCCCAGACCGGCATCGGCTTCAACCGCCTCCAGCTCAGCCAAATCAATGCCTAATTCTTTCAAACCCTGTTTGCACAGGTCAGTCAAACCCAGATTGAAGAGATTACTGCCAAGCAGCCGCCCCAACAAAAACTCCATAGAAAAATAGTATACTTGCTTATCTTTACTGTCACGATATTGCATATTGGATTTATACCAACGTTTGCTGATAATATCCTTGATCAGGGTACTGAAGGCGACATATTTATCAGTAGTCGAAGCCTCTTCCAGATTTTCTCCGAACAGGGTCTGTAACCGCTCAATAAAAGCAGTTTTAAATTCTTCCTTAGACGCAAACATACTATCCATCCTCCCCGCCCGTTGCTATCTGGCAACTATATTTTCGTAAATCCGCCAATATTCGCTGGCCGAATATTTCCAGCTATTATCTGCGCGCATAGCATTTTTAATCAGTTTTTTCCATGCTGACCGATTTGGGTATAGGGCTATAGCCTCTTTAATAACCGCAAGCAATTCATCAGCATTATAATTGCTAAAAGTAAAGCCATTCCCTTCACCCGTTTTCGGATTGAACCGGGTAATGGTATCTTTAAGACCGCCAACTTCCCGGACAATAGGAATACTGCCATACCTAAGAGCAATTAACTGCCCTATGCCACAGGGTTCAAACCGCGATGGCATAAGAAACATGTCCGAGCCGGCATAAATCTTATGGGCCAAACTTTCCGAAAAGGTAATATTGGCTGATACCTTATCCGGATGATGATGGGCTGCATCGGTAAACAGTTTTTCAAAGCGCACTTCACCAGTTCCCAGCACTACAAGCTGGACATCAAGCGCCAATAACTTCTCCATGATCGCGGCAACAAGATCCAGTCCCTTGGAATCCACCAACCGGGAAACTATGCCAATGAGCGGAATTTCTTTGCTAACAGGCAAGCCTAGCTCAGCCTGGAGTTTAACTTTGTTCTCAAGCCGTTTCGTCGTTCCTCGCCAGGTATAGTTAGTATAAATGGCTTTATCCTCAGCCGCATTATATATCTCATAATCAATCCCATTGACAATCCCATAAATAGTGGCTCGGCTGGCCAAGAAACCATCCAGCTTTTCGCCGAAATAGGGGGTCTGAATTTCCTGGGCGTATGACTTGCTGACAGTAGTTATTTGATCACTGAACGCCAGACCACCTTTTAAAAAGTTGACCTGACCGTAAAATTCCAGACCGTCAGCAGTAAACACACTATCAGGCAAATCTAACAGATCTCCTAGAACTTCTTTGGGGAAAACCCCTTGGTACATGAGGTTATGAATAGTAAATACAGTTTTGACAGCAGCATATTCCTTTCTGTCACTATATTGAACCTTGAGCATAGCCGCCAGTGGCCCGGTCTGCCAGTCATGGCAATGAATAATGTCAGGCATAAATTCCAATCGCAGTAAAGCCTCCAGCACAGCCCGACAAAAGTAAGCAAACCGCTCGGCTTCATCATAATAGCCATACAGAGCATCACGCTTAAAATAATACTCATTATCGATAAAATACCAGGTAATCCCCTGATAAGTAAGCTCATACAATCCCGCATACTGTCTGCGCCAACCAATAGCTACGGTAAGTGTTGCCCGCTTGAGCATCTGCGCGGCAAACTCGTCAGGAATACAGCTATATTTCGGCATGATTACCCGAATATCACCGCCTAGCGCTTTAAGCGCTTTTGGCAACGAACCAATTACATCCCCTAATCCACCGGTTTTAGCAAATGGTGCCGCTTCCGATGCCACAAATAACACTTTCAGCATTTACACTACCGTCCCTTTCGCAATCACAATCGGATGATTTGATTCTCCTTTAAGTCTTTTACCTGCTGTAATTTTGACATCTTTGTCACAAATCACATTTTCGAGAACCGCTCCTGGGCCGACTTCCCCATTTTGCATAATAATGCTGCTATAAATTCTAGCCTCTTTATGAATCCTAGCACCTCGAAACAAAATGCTGTTTTCCACGTTGCCGGCAATGACCGAACCGTTGGCAACCAGCGAATTTTTCACTTTAGCATCCTGCTGGTATTTTGCTGGGGCTTCATCTTTAACCTTGGTATAAATTGAGCCATTTGCAAAAAAAAGCTCTTGCCACACGGAGGGAGTTAACAATGCCATACTATGATCAAAGTAATTTTGCACAGAACCAATCCTGGCCAAATAGCCTCTGAAAGGAAATCCGTATACGTTGAGGGTCTGAAGGTTTTTGATAATACAATCGCGGGCTAGATTAGTCCCGCCCCGCGCGACGCTGGCATCAACTAAGTCCACAAACAACTGGCGCTCCATCAGATACATTTCCAATGACAATTTATTGCTGCGGGCACTAACCGGACAAATTTCCATATCAATAATCCGTCCATCCTCAGCGGTTTCCAGCATGGTTGCACCTGCTAGTTGACAAACATCGGTATCCTTATACTCTTTGTATATTATGGTTATATCGGCATTTTTTTCTTGGTGAAAGCGAAAAGCCGTCTCATAATTAATATTACAAACTGCCCGGCTGCCTGAGAGCAGAACATAGCGCTGCCGGCTATTTCTGATACAGTCCAGATTATTGATAAAATCCATTAAGTCGTTAGGAAATGCCCCTTCAACATGGCCAGTCTGCAAGGAAGGCAAAATAAACAGGCCATCCCGTTTCCGGGCCAAATCCCACTCCTTGCCTGAACGGATATGATCCATAAGAGAACGCGAGTTGCCTGCAGATAATATTCCTACATTGGTTATACCAGAATTAATAAAATTTGACAGCACAAAATCAATCAGACGATACCGCCCGCCAAAAGGAATAGCGGCCAGTGGTCGGGTTCTGGTTAGTTCTTTGAGCAAATCATGACTTTCATGTAAATTGATCAGCCCCATTATATTTTTCAATATACTTCCTCCCCCGTAACAACATGCTGCTTGAAACCGAAAACTTACGAACGGGCAAGCAAAGCATTTCGCTTAATCTTAGTCTCACTGGTAATTATCAAATTGTCGCCAATTAAGGTAATACCAGCAAACCAGCGCGTTGCTTCCTGCTCATTTATTTCACTTATACCCACTTGTGCACCCGCTTCAATGACGGATTTATGACCAATAATGGCTTTGGCGACAAGGGCTTTAGCGCCAATCGATGTATACGACATAATTATGGAATCCTTCACAATAGCGCCTTCCCCGACATACACCCCCGGAAATAATACGGAATTTTTTACAGTACCATAAATTTTGCACCCTTCGGTAATCATTGAACAAGTAATCTGTGCCGTATCAGCCACAAAATGCGGCGGTTGCGTTGGGCTGACAGAATAAATTCGCCAACTGGGGTCATATAAATTGAGCGCCGGCTCATCACCCAGTAAATCCATATTAGCCTGCCAAAAACTTTCTACAGTACCAACATCCTTCCAATAGCCAGTAAAGCGGTAAGCATACAAACGCTCACCACCAGCTAGCATCTGGGGAATTACATCTTTGCCAAAATCATGACTTGATTTCGCATCTGCCGCGTCGGCGGCTAAATAGGCTCTGAGCGCCGGCCAGCTAAATACATAAATGCCCATCGAAGCCAGGTTATTCTTAGGACTTTTCGGTTTTTCCTCAAACTCTACAATCCGGTCATCTGCTGCGGTATTCATAATGCCAAACCGGCTGGCTTCTTCCCACGGCACTTCGATAACCGCAATGGTGACATCCGCTTTTTTCGTTTTGTGATAATCAACCATCTGTGAATAATCCATTTTATAAATGTGATCCCCTGACAGTACCAGCACATATTCCGGATTATACAGTTCGATAAAATTAAAATTTTGATAAATAGCATCTGCCGTTCCCTTGTACCACTCGCCGCCTTTTTCCCGGACATAAGGCGGCAATACATAAACCCCACCGCTTCGCCGGTCAAGATCCCAGGCACTGCCAATACCAATATAGGAGTGAAGGGTTAACGGCTGGTACTGGGTAAGCACACCTACCGTATCAATGCCTGAGTTATAACAATTACTGAGCACGAAATCAATAATGCGATACTTACCGCCAAACGGTACCGCCGGCTTTGCCAGCTTTTTGGTCAGTGCCCCTAGTCTGCTTCCCTGACCGCCGGCTAAAATCATGGCAACACATTCCTTGCTTTGCAAGTTCTCCCCCCTATACTGCTCTGTTTTACTTTCCAGTGACGCCAAGTTCTTCAGAATGTTGTTTTGTTTCCAGACAGATTGCGCCAACAGGTTTTAAATACACAGCCGCCAGCGGCGGCAGGGTAATAACCAGTGAGTTAGGCAGGTCATGCCAAGGAATTGGCTCTGGTTTCAATTTTCCGGGATTTTCTTGACCTGACCCGCCGTACACTGCGCTATCACTGTTTAATACCTCCAGGTAATATTCAGCGGCCGGTACACCCAGGCGATACTCGTGTCGGACAACCGGTGTAAAATTCACCACCACAATAATAAAATCACCAGGTACTTTCCCTTGCCGCTTAAATATCAAAACGCTTTGCTGACTGTTGTGACAATCAATCCAGGAAAACCCCTGCCAATCCTGATCATTTTGCCAAAAAGCCGGATTTTCTAAATAAAAGTGATTAAGTGTCCGAACATAGCCATGCAGTTTGTTGTGCATTTCATAATCCAGCAAATGCCAGTCTAAACTTTCCTGGTAATTCCATTCAATAAATTGACCGAACTCTCCACCCATAAATAGCAGCTTCTTACCGGGATGAGCCATCATATAGCCATAAAAAGCCCGGAGGTTAGCAAATTTCTGCCAGTAATCACCTGGCATTTTATCTAACAGCGACTTCTTGCCATGTACTACCTCGTCATGCGATAAAGGCAGGACATAGTTCTCGGAAAAAGCATACATTAATGAAAAAGTCACCAGGTTATGATGATACTGACGGTAAATGGGATCCAGTGCCATATAGCGTAGCATATCGTTCATCCAGCCCATATTCCACTTAAAATTAAACCCTAAACCACCCAAATACGTTGGATGGGTAACCAACGGCCAGGCTGTCGAATCTTCTGCAATCACCAAAGCATCCGGATAGTCGGCAAAAATAGCTTCATTCAATTTCCGCAAAAAATGGATAGCTTCTAAATTTTCCGCCCCACCATGACAATTAGGCACCCACTCGCCTTCCCCGCGACCATAATTGAGATACAACATGTTGGCCACAGCATCAATTCGTAAACCATCCAGATGGTAGACCTCCAACCAAAATAACGCATTAGAAATTAAAAAACTGATAACCTCCGGTCTTCCAAGGTCAAAATTGGCTGTACCCCAACCACGATTTTCACGCCGCCAGTCGTTATATTCGTAAAGGGTTGTACCATCAAACCAGGCTAAGCCATGTGCATCTTTGCAAAAGTGCCCAGGAACCCAATCCAGAATAACCCCAATGCCTTGCTGATGACAACAATCAACAAAATACATAAAATCTTTTGGCTCACCATAACGGCTGGTAACCGCATAATAACCAGTCGCCTGATAGCCCCAGGAGCCATCAAATGGATGCTCAGCAAGCGGCAACAGCTCAATATGGGTATAGCCCATACTAGCGGCATATTGTGGCAGCTCTTGCGCCAACTCCCGGTATGACAACCTTTTTCGATTACTTCCCCGCTTCCAGGAACCCAAATCCACTTCGTAAATATTCAGCGGCTGCTCATAAATACGGTGTTTGGCCTTAGCTTCACGCCAAGCATCATCCTGCCAGCAGTAACCATTAAGACTAACTACTTTAGAGGCTGTATTCGGCCTAACCTCCGCAGCAAATGCATAGGGATCAGCTTTATGTAATATTTCCCCGCCGGCGGTAATAATTTCATACTTATACAAATCCCCGGCTCTGACTCCGGGAATAAACAAGGTCCAGACACCGCAGGTACTTGTTTTCTCCATGGCATGATGGCTGCCATCCCAGTTATTAAAACTGCCTATCACTCTGACAGCTCTAGCATTCGGTGCCCAAACCGAAAACCAAGCACCAGTCACTTCTCCCGTAGCGATAATATGCGCTCCCAACATATTATAGCTGCGGGTATTGCGTCCCTCATGAAATAAATACATATCATGATCGCTAATCCATGCCATAGTTCTTGCCCATCCTTTTTCGTTAGTAATCTGCGTTAAGGATATAGTATATTGCTTCTTGCTTTAGCGAGAAAATACCTGTTAGCACATGTTATTTTTTACATTTTTATCATTTTAGAGAAATTTTAGACAGCTAAATCAATTTTTACCAATACATCTGCCGGTAATGACTGCCGTTTGCAGGCAACCTGAATAATGCCGCTAGCAGCAGTAACTGGCATACCTGGGATAATGTTGGCATTTGCCTTAACAATAACACCATCCAATGGGATGCCACGTTCAATCCG
>NZ_JBYKYF010000091.1:10256-10513 GCF_057736855.1 Sporomusa sp. | reverse complement strand
AAGCTCGCCGTGCGCTTGAAAGAGGCGTAAACGCTCTAGCTAATGCTGTTAAGGTTACTTTAGGACCTAAAGGTCGTAATGTAGTGCTTGATAAGAAATTTGGTGCTCCAACTATTACTAATGACGGCGTAACCATCGCCCGTGACATTGAGTTAGAAGATCCGTTTGAAAATATGGGTGCACAACTTGTTAAAGAAGTTGCTACCAAAACCAATGATGTTGCCGGTGACGGTACTACTACTGCAACTTTACTTGCA
>NZ_JBYKYF010000091.1:0-10246 GCF_057736855.1 Sporomusa sp. | reverse complement strand
TATCCGTGAAGGATTAAAGAACGTAGCTGCCGGTGCTAACCCGATGATCCTGAAGAAGGGTATTCAAAAAGCGGTAGATGTACTTGTTGGCGAAATCAAAAATTGCGCCAAGAAAATCGAAACCAAAGATGCTATCGCCCAAGTTGCATCCATCTCGGCTGGTGACGAAGAGATCGGTGCTCTGATTGCGGAAGCCATGGAAAAAGTCGGTAAAGACGGTGTAATTACCGTTGAAGAGTCCAAAACCATGGGTACTGACCTTGATGTAGTAGAAGGTATGCAATTTGATCGCGGTTACATTTCTCCGTACATGATCACTGATCCGGATAAAATGGAAGCCGTTCTTAACGATCCATATATCTTAATTACAGACCGTAAGATCGGTGCTATTGCTGATTTGCTGCCTGTACTAGAAAAAGTAGTTCAGCAAGGTAAAGAACTCTTAATCATTGCTGAAGATGTAGAAGGCGAAGCACTGGCTACCTTGGTTGTTAACAAACTCCGTGGTACCTTCCGTGCTGTAGCTGTTAAAGCTCCTGGCTTTGGTGATCGCAGAAAGGCTATGTTGGAAGACATTGCTATTGTTACCGGTGGTAATGTTATTACCGAAGAACTTGGCCGTAAACTTGACAGCGTCACCATGGAAGACCTTGGTCGTGCCCGTCAGGTTCGTGTATCCAAAGAAGAAACTACGATTGTTGATGGCAGCGGTAAAGCTGAAGACATCCAAAAACGTATTAATCAAATTCGCGCTCAAATTGAAGAAACCACTTCCGAATTTGATAAAGAAAAACTCCAGGAGCGTTTGGCCAAACTGGCTGGCGGCGTAGCTGTTATCCAAGTTGGTGCTGCTACTGAAGTTGAACTCAAAGAGAAGAAATTGCGCATTGAAGACGCCCTGAACGCAACTCGTGCTGCTGTTGAAGAAGGTATTGTTGCAGGTGGCGGTACTACCTTAATCGCTATTCAGTCCAGCCTTGACAAGCTTCAACTTACTGGTGACGAAAAGACCGGCGTAGAAATTGTAAAACGGGCTATTGAAGAGCCTGTACGTCAAATTGCTAACAATGCTGGTCTCGAAGGCTCAGTTGTTGTTGCCAATGTTAAGAAAGCACCTAAGGGTGTTGGCTTCAACGCTCTGACCGAAGAATATGTTGACATGATTGCGGCTGGTATTGTTGACCCGGCTAAAGTTACTCGTTCGGCTCTGCAAAACGCTGCTAGCATTGCGTCCATGGTTCTTACTACGGAAACCCTTGTTGCCGATAAGCCTGAGAAGGAAGCTAATGCTGCGATGGGCGGCATGGGCGGAATGGGTGGCATGGGCGGCATGATGTAAAAATAGCCTGAGAGCCCAGTAAATCTGGGCTCTTTTATATTGCCAATATTGCTTTGGTCACATTTTGGTCACATGCGAAAGATTTTTTAGAGGTTTCTCATTAGTTCGCTGAACTTTTGAGAAGCCTCTTTCTTTTTTGCTTTAGTGACATGAAGGTAAACCTTCCTGGTAGTTTCGTCGTCAGAATGGCCTAGGCGTTCCATTATTTCTTCCAGACCGACGCCGGCTTCGGCCAGCAGGGAGGTGTGAGTATGTCGTAAAGAGTGCGGAGTAAGTTCGCTATTGAGTCCAGCCAGTTTTAACAACCTGGTCATTCGGTTTTCGATAAACTTGATGTAGTGAGGATAACCGTAATTACTGTCTGTTTTTGTAAAGACAAAATTCTTATCATGCCACGTATCACGATGGCGCATTTTTACTTTATTTTGATAGGCCCGATGCTTCTCAAGTTCACGAATAACTGTCTGGTCTACTTCAATGACTCTCTTTGACGTCTTTGTTTTTGGGGTTTGCAGCTTATATTCAGTGATAATATTTTTCGGATTATAGTATGTCTTGGTAATGCTTATCGTGTGGGCGTCAAAATCAATATCAGACCACTTCAGGGCGCACAATTCGCCGACACGCATGCCAGTATAGGCAAGCGTCAAAAAAATTGCGTAGTCACCCTCCAGGCCTTTCTCCCGGGCTGTTTTCAAGAAAAGGGCAAGTTCTTCTTTTTCGAGGTACTTAGGTATTTCTTGTTCCTGTTCCAGTTCCTCAATTGTTTTCTTAACTCGGGGGATACGGGCGTATTGGGTTGGATCTGTTTTGATCACCTGCAGTTCCACTGCTTTTTTAAAGATCATTTTTCCGGTGCCATGTATCCCGGCCAAAGTGTTTTCGGCATAGCCCTCTTTCTTTAGATCGCTTAAAGCCTTCTGGTACATTCTTGGAGTAATGTCTTTTATTTTGGTGTTTTCGCCCAAATGCCTGATCAGGCAATTACTCTCGTGTTTTCTAACTCGGACCGTACTTTCTTTGACATTGTCGCTATAAAGATCCAACCACTCATTAACGAATTGCTTAAAGGTAGTATCCTTTTCTTCGATATAGATCCCAATGGCTAACTCTTGTTCCATTTCGGCGGCAGCCAATTGGGCTTCTTTCTTTGTTTTGAAGCCACCGACTTTCTTCTGGTGGCGCTTGCCATTGGGGTAGCGCCCAAGATCGATGGTAAATGACCAGGTATTGCCGCGCTTGTGAAAGTAAGCCATATAATATGCACTCCTTTTATGGAATATATGTTCGGCAAATAAAGGAAAAAAGGAAGCCCCAATGGGGCACTAAGATTTAATAACTAATTCTTTATGGTTAGTATCAATATGATAAGTATTGTCACTGTTCAAAAAGCTGGTATTTTCTGTTTCCCATCGTTTTAGCCTACAATATGCCCAGGGAGTGTAAAGACCAAGAGTAACAAATGTTAAAAGGATTATTAAAATCCATTGACCAAGAAATCCTGAGCCAGTACCATTAAACGTAAGCTGTTTACCGTTTATATAGGTATTGGCAGCAATCCAGCGCTGTTGTGCTGAATATGCCCAAGGGAAGAATATTCCAAATGTTATTACAGTTAAAAACGTAGTCCATATAAGTAACCACGCATATCCTAAACCTGTACCTCTAAACTCAAAAGAACCTTTGCTCATTTTTTTCACTCCTTTATAACTGAATAGCTTAACTTAACCTTCTATTTTGCGGCATATGCCGCCGTTATTTTAAAATCGGCTAGCCTAATTTCCCGTCTCACCACCTTTAATTTCTTCTGCATTGCAAGAACGTATTAAATATTCTGCCTTACATTCCCTGACAAATTGCTCTGCTTCTTTCTCCCGGTCGTGATTGCGGCCGTCCAGACCTATGGTGTAGGTGGCTGACTCAGCATGCATTATAATGTGTCCGCATTCGTGGAGGATAACGTCAGTTTCGGCTTCGGGCGACAGTGTATCGTCAATAAAAATATGGAACTTGCCTTTGCGTGATGAATAGACAAATCCCGGCAGGTCGCCGCCGATGGGAACTTTATGAAATGCAATTTCGTCGGAACATAACATCTTTTTAATTCTGGTTAGACTCATGGTATCACCTGGCGAAAAGGTTAAGATATATTGCACTTGAAATAACGACATGTTATAATTATCTACAGAAAAACATATACTGTACACGAAAGAACCTTCTGAGGACGGAACAGGCAGCCGTCGCTACGTTCAGCGATGAACGGTTGGAGATGCAGATTGTCACCTGCCTAAGGTTCTTTCGAGGAGAGGTCACAGCTTAGGCTGTGGCCTTTCGTTATTTCATAGAGTATTTGCCAGTGTATCGTTTAATTTTTTCGCTAGACATAGTGAACATTGTGCGGACCCAGTACTGGCCTGTTGTTGAAAGTTTAACGGCAACTAGTACATGATTGTCTAGTATTTTTATATATTGCAAAGACGGCTCTTTAGGATGAGGAATTACGAAATCAGGGTCAGCAAGAATGAGCCGAATATATTCGAAATATTTCTCGAAGTCTTCCGGATGACTAGACTTCATATGTTCAATATTTGCTTGCCCCAGCAAAATGGGAGTCCCTGGGGCAACGGGCAGAGATAGGCGAGTGATTACTTTTTCATCAATAAAGCCAACGATTTCAGGCATATTATGTTATTCCTCGTTAGCCTCTTCGTCCTCGACCATCTTAATGTATTTCATTACGCGACGGATGGTACGAGGGGAGAGGCTTTTTACTTGTTTGAAGAAAATCTGCAGGTCTTCACGTTCCTGTAGTTCCTTCCAGAACTCAAGAAGTTCATCATCGCCTTCCAGTGCTTCTGTGATGGTTTTCCTTGCCGCCTCGTTTGGGTCAGTCGGGTCGTCGGTGAGGCCCAGCAGGTAGTCGGTGCTGACGCCAAGTGTTTCGGCAATTTTTCTTATAGTGTCTGCATCTGGTTCAGTTCTGTCATTTTCCCAATTAGCAAGCGTGCCTCTATTGGTATTAAGTAATTTAGCTAATTCTTCCTGAGTAAGTTTTCTAAGATTACGTATTTCTTTTAGTCTAGTTGCTAGTGTGCCCATTCTTCACACCACCTTTTTAAGTTTATAATATATAAATCTGTGCTAAAATACAACATTTGTGCTAAAATTTATCTCAAAACTATTGACTGTGCTAAAAAAACACGTTATAATTGTGCTATAAAAGCACGGGAGGGGGTTGAAATATGAGATTAGAACTGTTTAATGCAAGGAAAAAAGCTGGCTTAACACAGGGACAACTCGCTGCAAAAGCAGGAATTGACAGAACTGTTTATAATCGCATCGAGCGTGGAATTAGAAAGCCAACCGTTGATGTAGCATTAAAAATTGCACAAATATTAGATTGTCAAGTCGAGAAAATTTTTTTGCCTGACGATGTGCTAAAAAAGCACGAAGATAAAAAATCACCACCCCGCGTCAGGTGGTGCCGCATAGGAGGCACTAGCATGAACTCTAGTATTGACGAGCTGATAAAAAAGATACGCCAGGAGGAGCGGGAGGAGGTGAAATCGATGATGGGGCCCAGTTGCGCTCAATGCCGCGCTGCGCATCCGCAGTGTGATGAATGCTGTTATGTGTGCATACAACCATGCAACACTAAACAAGTTTGTCGCTATGACACGCAAAGCATTCGATTTATCCTAAAAAATTCGGGATGACTTAGTTTTTTCGACCTATCATGGGGCGATGGAAAGAGCCAAACAGATGGACTTTGCGATTCAAAACCGGAGCCGTGGATAACCTTCGCTAGTCCAAAATAAAGTAATCTGCGAGGAGGGGACCATGAAAGAACTACAACGCATATTTGAATATAACCAACGGCCGGTTCGTGTGGTTATTATCGATGGACAACCCTGGTGGGTGGCAAAAGACGTCTGTGACGTTATTGGTTTATCAAACCCTTCAGAAGCAATGAACAGGCTTGAAGAAGATGAGAAAAGCACCCTAAGAATTTCTGAGGGTGGTCCGGAAGTAAACATTGTCAATGAACCAGGATTATATAGTCTTATACTTCGTTCTAATAAACCGGAAGCCAAAGCCTTCAAGCGCTGGATCACCCATGAAGTTTTGCCCGCCATCCGTCAGACCGGCCATTACTCCGTAAAACCAATGTCCCAGCTTGAAATCCTGGCTCAAGCTACGCAAGCCCTGCTTGAGCAGGAACGAAAACTTCAAGCCATGGCATCGGTTCAGGCGGCAATCAGCCAGGAAGTCGCTACGATAAAGCACCGCATTGACAATCTGGACGCTTGTAACATTGAAGGCAATCTTCAACAGCGCCTAAATGCTATGGTCCGGAAATATGCCCACCAAACTGGCGTACTGTTTAATGTCGCCTGGCGCGACTTCGTTAACGCCTATAACACCGCCTTTTGCACGAACCTGCGGTTACTGATTGAAAACTACAAAGAGCGGCATAACCTGAAGGACCTTACAATTCCGCAGTATCTATCCCTTACTGGCCGGTTAGAGGACGCGCTCCGTGTTGCAGACAAAATACTGAACATAGAGAGGTGTAAAGCATGAACAAAGCGGCTGATTTACCCGAGATTTTAACTGCAAAGCACATCGCTGACTACTTAAAAATTTCCCGGCGCCGGGTATACGAATTATTTCAACTGAAACCTGAGTATGGCGGAATACCTAATTTTGACATTGGGTTTTCGAAACGGGTAGAAAAAGAGGACTTCCTTCGCTGGATAGAGGAACGCAAAAAGGCTAAAGAACAAAGCATAACAAGCATAAAAAAAGACGCCACCGCCTAACGGTGAGCGCCTAACAAAAAACCTTATGAATTTGACTTTGGTAACTGAAAGAATGTCTAACGCCTATCAATTATTTTAGCATATGGGAGAGTGAAAGACAATGTATAGATCAACAGCCGCCCGCTTGCGGCGTGCGAGAATAAAATACGACCGGCGAATTCTAAATCTTATTTTAAATTCCAGCTTGGTCGTTTTTCTTTGGTTGACAACTACATACATCGCAGGTCATGTGCTGGCGGCCAAATTGCTGGGGCGGTTGCCGTGAAGAAGAGATTTGATTGTCTTGACGTTCGGTCGCTGGCCAAAGATGCCGCCGAATACTGACGGCTAAACGACCGGATAAATCCATATCGTGATTTACTTAAATCTGAGCATGACATTTTTGCCGCCCGCAATTATTTACGCAGCTTACGGGCGGCTGAGAAAAAGGCGGACAAGCTCCGCCGCCGGCTGTATCAATTTCGCTAGGGAGGGGTAATGAATGCTCGACCGTTTCGCCCAGGGCCTGCCGGACCCGCAGGAGAAAGACCATGATGAGGCTACTGGAGCCATTGGATACTGTCACCGCTGCGGACTTAAGGTGTATAAGGGTAACGGGGTAATGTTGGACGATGAACTGTATTGTGACACCTACTGCCTCGCGAAGGCATTGGGGGCGATATTTATATGACCGTATGTGTTTTAGCAAAGACAACGACCATGGACCGGGCTGCCTGGCTAGCGGCCCGGCGACAAGGGATAGGCGGCAGCGATGCTGTGGCCATCCTCGGCCTGAATAAATACGTATCACCATTTGATGTATATGCCGAGAAGCTTGGCCTTCTTAAGGAAGAACAGCCTGATAACGAAGCGATGCGCCAGGGCCGTGACCTGGAAGAATATGTTGCCTCCCGGTTCGTGGAAGCGACCGGAAAAAAAGTCCGGCGCAAAAATGCCATCCTTTGTCATCCTGAACACCCATGGATGATTGCCAATGTGGACCGGCTTATTGTTGGCGAAAGCGCCGGCCTGGAGTGCAAAACCACCAGTGTGCTCAATAAGAGCAAGTTTAAGCAAGGTGAATATCCGGATAACTACTATGTCCAGTGCATGCACTATCTGGCTGTCACTGGCCTAAAAAAATGGTATCTGGCTGTATTGGTGCTCAATAAAGACTTTCACGTGTTCGAGATTGAGCGGGACGAAGATGAAATCCAGGCACTGATTGAAGCCGAAAAACATTTTTGGCATGAACACGTGCTGAAACATATCCCGCCAGCTTTTGATGGCAGCGAGGCGGCCAGTGAATGCATTAAGGCTATGTATCCTGAAGCCAGGACCGGAGAAATCAGGCCCATCTACGGCATGGAGGACAAGCTCATTGAATACCTTGCACTCAGCGCACAAATCAAGAACCTGGAAGCCCAGCAGGCAAAGCTAAAGCAGGAAATTCAGGCAGCCATGGAAACAGCCGAGGAAGGCCGTGCAAATGGGTACATTGTTACCTGGAAGAACCGGAGCCGGGTTTCTTTTGATAGTACAAAATTCCAGAAGGAGCATCCGGAACTATACAAGGCTTACTGTAAGCCGGCAACTACCTACAGGGTATTCGAGGTTAAGGAGGTTTAATTTATGGGTAAAATCCAAAAAGCCGTTGCAAATGCCGCAAACGGCAGCAACACAGCGGTAAGGCCGATTGAACGGCTGAAGAATATTCTCGCCGCCCAGAGTGTGCAAGAACAGTTCCAAAACGTGCTCAAAGAGAATGCAGGAGCATTCATTGCATCGCTGATTGACTTATACAACACCGACCGGACACTACAGGCTTGCGACCCAAAAGCAGTGGTGATGGAGGCACTGAAAGCGGCAAGTCTGAAGCTACCAATCAACAAACAACTCGGGTTCGCTTGGATAGTGCCATATAAAGACCAAGGGCAGTTAGTACCAACGTTTGAAATCGGCTACAAGGGATATATCCAGCTGGCTCTAAGGACAGGCGCCTATAAGTACATCAACGGCGATGTGGTGTACGAGGGCGAGCTTGTCAAACATGACAAGTTAACCGGAGAAATTGAAATTGATCCTAGCAAACGGACTAGCGATAAAAAGATCGGCTACTTTGCCTTCTTGGAAACCATCAACGGTTTTCGCAAAACTGTTTATATGACCGTCGAAGAAGTAACCACTCATGCCAAAAGATTTAGTAAGTCATTCAACAGTAACTATAGTCCCTGGACAACTGATTTTGATGCTATGGCCATCAAAACATGTTTTCGGGCTTTGATTTCAAAATACGGCATTATGAGCGTTGAAATGATGGATGCTTACGTGAAAGACAGTTATAAGCAGACTGACGGTCAAACAAACGATGCTGAAACAATTGATCTTTCTACTGAAGATGTTACGGTAGCCCCTGAAACTGGTGATATTTTACCACAGACAGAAGAAGCAGAAGTATCTGCATAACACACTACTGCCCCGTTCGCGGCAGGCGGCGACTTGCAGTTGTGCTAGGTCAAAGAAGTGGTGGAAGGGAGCCGAAGCACATAACTTGCAAGCGGGCGTTGAGGGAGGGGCGGTCGCAGGGACTAAAAATCCCGAGGCGGCGGGCCGGTAGCCCCGGCCTGCTGCCGGTATGGCCGCTAGTTTACGGGGCAAAACGCCGGCTGGCAGACGCCGGAGTGCCGCCGTTCAAGTCGGCGGGCGGTCTCCATTTTTACCTCGCAAAAATGACAAGAGTATCCCTGATACGTAGTATACACAAAAAATATGCATCTTATGCATGGCGGGGAGGTGGTTAAATTGCCAAAAGGGGACATAGAAGCAATGAAGGCTGATACCAAAGACGGCTACACACCTATCGCAAACCTCATTCTCGAGGCACTCGCAATGGCAAAACTGTCAGGTGTACAAAAGGGGATTTGCCTATTCCTCTTCCGCCGCACATACGGATGGGGCAAAAAAGAAGATGCTATTACGCTTAATGAGTTTGCCCAGGCTTGCGATACCTCCCCAGCTTATGTTTCACGGCAACTTAAGCAACTTATCGAGTGGAATGTTGTTCAGAGAGTAAGCTACGAACCGGGGAAAATACCAGTCTATACCTTTAATACAAGGGTTGCAGAATGGTGCAAGGGTTGTATAAATGTGCAAGGGTTGCACAAAAAGTCAATACAAGGGTTGTACAAATGTGCAACCCCACCCTTGCACAAATGTGCAAGGGTTGAAGTGCCGCCAAGCCTTGAAAATACTGGGCTGGAAGGCGCTCCTAAAGAAAGTATTAAAGAAAATATAAATATATATACCTTCCCTTACGGGAAGGAGCAAGCTGCGACCGGCGGCGGTGAAAACATATCAGGGGTAGCCAACGACGAGCCAACAAACCAGCAGCTGATTGCAGAACTGACCAGTGAATACAGAAAAGTTGTCCCGCCTGACAAACATCAAAAAGGCGATTATGCCTTTATTGGCCGCCTTTATAACGAATATGGCTACGATACTGTATTAGTTGCAATACAAGAAATGGCTTACAAACGAGATGCCGGCTTTATTCCGGACAAACCACTCATATTCCTGCGCGGGATGCTGAAACGCGGAGAAGGCAATGGAGCCAGAGACAAACCGCGTAAGCCGCGCGCTATTGGGGAGGATTTGCCGCTGTTATGAGTGTTGATTTAGAGCTTGAAGCCCAGGTGTTGGCCGCCATGCTGAACGACAACGACTGTCTGGACTCCGGAATGGCGCTGGTCAAAAAAGAATATTTTGCCGAGCCTTTTCATCGCACAGTGTTTGACCATATCCAAGCCATGTATTCGGCCGGCAAGCACGTCGACGCCATAACGGTTTACGAAGAGATTAAAGATATTGCCAAGGGCCGCGGCGTAAGTTGGATGATGTTGAGGGACACGTTTTTCAGCAGCGCGACGTTTGAGTACTGCGTCAACAAACTGGCTGACCTATATCGTGCCCGCCGCCTGGCTGATCTTGCACAAAAGACTCTCAAGCGAATTCAGCAGAAAGACGAGCCTGGCGACATCCTAAAAGACGTCGAAGGCGAGCTGTATGCAATCACGATGCAAACAAGCGAGATAAAAATATTAACGCC
>NZ_JBYKYF010000090.1:0-10539 GCF_057736855.1 Sporomusa sp. | reverse complement strand
CTTCCATTACATGATAAATATTGAGCAATTTTGTATCGCCCTCAACGAGTATTTTTAAATTGATATTTTTGGCTTGCGCCAAATAGGTAGCCCTGTCGGAAATGGTATAGCCTTTTTTCTCATCAGCAATTTTTAGAGTCTGGCCCATACCAGCACCGGCTTCGTAATACCAGGTAGTGCCTTGCGGCTTGATAGCAGCAGCTTTCCATAAATTCAGTTCAAGTTTATGTGTACCGGAATCGTCACCACGCGATACAAATGGTGCATTAGCCGCACTTATGGCTTTTAAGGTATCAATAACAGATTTTCCTTTGATGTTTGCCGGATCTTCTGCAGGTCCAACAATAATGAAGTCGTTATGCATGACCAAACGACGATTGATAGCAGAACCATTATTTACCACTTTTTTCTCAGCCTCTGGTGCATGTACTAATAATACATCAGCTTCGCCTTTTTCTCCCATAGCCAATGCTTGGCCTGTGCCTACAGAAATGGTTTTAATTACATAGCCTGTTTTCTTTTCAAAGGCTGGAATAAGTACATCCAGTAAACCGCTATCTTGGGTACTGGTAGTAGTAGCCAAAATCACTTCAGGTCTGGCAGGTTTCGGCGTGGTTTGCGCTTGCTTTTCCTCGCCTTTTTGACATGCTGTCAAAGCAAAGGTCATAAAGATGGTCATCATGATTACAAGCAATCGCATGATCTTATTTTGCATAGTATCCTCTCCCTTTTCCTATTAAATGGTTAATTAAATGGTCTAATGGTCTAACCGTTAATTTTATGTATTATTCACCTACCTTTGATTCTATATAATAAAAGCGGCATTGCGAAAATCAAAGCAATGCCGCTTTTTGGGCGGTGTAAGCTTCTTCTTTTCACAATGGAAGGCGCTCCAGTTTCCCAGAGTACCCTAACGGTCAGCTATCATAGCGTTTAGCCTTAGATATGCAGACTCGAAGAATGGATATATTCAATTGGCAAAGTTAGTAACTCACGCCTGTTATGGGCAAACGTTATAATCCTAATTCCAACTCGAATTTAGCTAATTACTATTAGCGGCCAGCACGGTACCAGCTTCTGCTAAATCATAGCCCCCCAGTCTTTCTACTTCCTGACGGAATGCTGGGCTTTGCAAAATGGTAATAATCGATTCAGCCGTAGTGTCGCCTAACGGGAAATTCAAAATGATATCATAACATTCATGTGATATTGGAATGAATTCTAGTCCCAAGGCTTTGGCCGCCGCACGGATACCTAATCCGGTATCAGCAGCACCAGCTGCAATAGTTGCCGCTACCGCCATATGTGTGCTGACTTCTTTGTCATAGCCGGTTATTCGTTCTGCTGATAAAGCCATTTGTGCCAATAAATGGTCTAGCAGCATTCTGGTACCTGAACCGCGCTGTCTATTTACATAAATAATATCGTTTCTCACCAAATCAGCTAGTGTTTTTATATTTTTAGGATTGCCTGGAAGCACCATCAAGCCCTGCTCGCGCCGTGCTAAGCGCACTAGCTTCCAATTACCCTTTGTCAGGTATTTATTAACAAAAGGAATATTATATTCGCCAGTCTTATCGTCAAGCATATGAATGCCGGCAATGTGCGCTTCATTGTTTTTTACCGCGATGATGCCGCCCATACTACCGACATTAGAGGCTGTTAACTGTTTGCCAATCTTACGATTTAAAAATACGCCTAAAATATCCAGTGCCAAATCATGACTACCAACAGCTAGAAGGGTTCCTGACTGATGGTGATTAAGCATGGTAATCTGTACATTTGCCCCAGCCGGAAGCCCAGGACTGGTTTCACTTACCGACAATACACCTTGCGCCTTAATCAGCGAAGAAATGATTCCTGCACCACGGCTTAGCGGCGCAGCTACTGTTTTTCCCTGAATCGTCCCGACAGATACACGCACAAATTCTTCAACGCCAACAGGCGAATACAGTTGTCGTGCCAATACTGCCGGAATCTGCTTCGCTTGAGGTATCGGCAGACACTGCCGCTGATAAAGCACATCTTTCACAAACAATTCGGCCGTTAGCATGGCCGAAACCGGATACCCCGGCAGACCAATTACCGGTTTTCCTTGGCAGAGAGCCAAGATCACTGGTTTTCCAGGCTTGATGGCTACCCCATGAACCAGTACTTCACCCAGTTCGGTAAATATCCGAGAAGTAAAATCCTCCGTTCCGGCTGAAGTTCCGGCATTGGTAATAACCATATCACTGGTTTCTAGACTTGATGCCACTGCCTGCTTTATCTGTTCATAATTATCTGGCACAATTTCATGACGTATCGCTTCCCCGCCCCATTCAGTAACAGCCGCGCACAGCATATGCGAGTTAACATCCAAAATTGCACCAGGTTTTAAATCCTTGGCACGAGCAACAAGCTCGGTTCCTGTAGGAATAATAGTGACTTTTGGTTTTGCTAGCACTTCGATGGTTTCCAGGCCAGCAGCCAACAGTGCGGCAATATCAGGTGGTCTAATCATGTGGTGCTCTGGCAATACCATTTCGTTGGCTACAATATCTTCACCAATAATCCGAACATGCTGCCAAGGTGTAGCAGCAGCAATAATTTCGGCAAAATCCCCGTCAATATGCACATCTTCAATCATAATAACCGCATTGGTTTCTGCCGGCATCAAGTCGCCGGTATCAATAATATAACAGCCTCCTGGTACAAAAGGTTCAGCGTTTTTTAATATTTTAAGCCGTATCGGAGTGGTTTCTGTAGCGCCAAAGGTATCTTGCGCCCTCACAGCGATACCATCCATGGCTGCGCCGTTATAATGCGGCACCGATTGTTTGGCATAAGTGCACCGGGCGGTAACTCGGCCCAATGCTTGTTCAACCGGCAAAATTTCTGCCGGTATATTTGAAAAATAACCAGCTACCCTGAGTCTATCCTGCCATAATTCCCAGCTTTTTTCTCTTGGCAGGCACTCTAAATATGCTTTTCCTGTGCGCATGCCTATGCCTCCCTCATGATTTCAACAACGACCATTTCACCAGCATATAATCCACTGCTGTCAGCAGGCACATGCACAATCCCATCAGCTTGCGTCATAACACTAATAAGTCCGGACTTGCCCAATATAGGTTCTGCCCGATACTCTCCATCCTGCCAAATCAGCTTTACTCGCAAAAAGTCATCACGTCCAGGTGCGGATGCACAATTACGGGTCAGTTTCGCTGGAATTTTCCAACCTGTTCGCAGTGAGCGGCAACCTTGCAAGCGAGAAACCAAAGGCATAACGATCATCCGACAGATGGTCATCGCCGCTACTGGATGGCCGGGCAAACCAAAAACCGGCACCTTATCAATCATTCCGAAAATAGTCGGCTTTCCCGGTCTTACAGCCAACCCGTGAAAGAGTACTTTTTGCCGACCAAGCTGTTCGATAACCTGTACTGTATGATCTCTCGCTCCGACCGAACTACCGCCGGAAACGAGTACTAGCTGGTTCTCGCCAGCCGCCTTGCCAATTATATCTAACAAATCAGAATAGTTGTCTTTAACAATTCCATAACATGTCACCTGGCACCCTGCTTCTGTTAACATAGCGGCCAGCGTATAGGAGTTAATATCACGTATCTGTCCAGTTTTAGGCATAATAGAGACATCAACCACTTCATCGCCTGTTGAAATAATCCCCACGGTTAAGCGCTGACGTACCTTTACCCGAGCAAAACCGCAGGCTGCCAGAGCGCCAATTTCCGCAGCAGTCAGCCTAGTTCCTGCAGTTATAAATACCGTACCGGGTTGTATATCTTCTCCTTTAACCACTACATTTTCCCCGGGGGCGATGGGTTTGACTACCAACACAGTGTCTTTGTCTGTCTGCTCGGTATGCTCAAGCATAACCACACCATCAGCACCCGCAGGCAACATTCCCCCCGTCGGAACGATGACTGCCTGGCCGGAAGTAATGACATAGTCAACTGCTTGTCCCATAAAGACTTCACCGATAATATCCAGCATTACCGGCCCACTTTCACTGGCACTAAACGTATCACGGCTACATACAGCATAACCATCAACTGTAGATCGGCTAAATGGCGGTAATGGAGCTTCGGCAATGATATCTTCGGCAACAATTCTTCCCAGGGCCTGGATAAGATCAGTTTCTTCAACTGCTACTATTGCCTCAGGCAACACATGTTTTATCAGGTTTTGCGCCTTAGATAACGAAATGCAATCAAAAAATTCCACTTCAGTCACCTTTTGCGCCTCCAAAGCAGCCTAACTGACAAGCAATAATTTTTATATTAGCCGCATCTGCTGCTTTTCCGATAACTAACGGCGGCACTCCTTCACTATTGGCTAACGCAATAGCTTCAGCACAAGTTAACCGTCCGTTTTTTGCTATTTGCTGAACTTTCTGTTTAATGACCTCGTTGATTTGTGTCATGGCTGCCTCCTGAATGCTTGTATATCTCATATATAGATTTTGCTATTTAATTAGCAAATCCTTCAAAACTATCAAATATTTCCTATTTTCGAATAAAATTATATTTATTTTTTTGATTTTTCGAATAAAAACCTAACGCCACCCGATATGGACCAGGACAGCCCGGAGGCACGAAAGCTACCCTGTCACCAGGTTGTATAAAATAATCTAAAGATTGTGCAACACCGTTGACAAAAACAATTTCAATTTCATCTAAAGGAATTTCGAGCTTCTCAGCAAGCTTAGCACCTGTAATTGGCTCGTTAAGTTCTAGGATTAAGGGAATGGGCCAATTTTTTTCTTTAAAAAATTTATATAATTGAAGAAATCCTCGTACCTCAATGGTATTCCTGACATGTTCTGGCATTACTATTCCTCCTTGTTTACTAAGCCTTATATCTTTCATTTTACTACATAATAACTCCGCGGTGTAGATTGTTTGCGGTATATAGGTATTCGCCGTAGTCAGCGTTTAGGATACATGTTTTTGTTATTGGGGTGGTTTTAAAAACGTAAATTAGGCTGGGTATATTCATGCTATGCTGAATTTACACCAACCTATTTATGATCAACTTAACTAATTTTCGATAGCATATAAGCGCATTTTCTTATACAGAGTACTTCGAGATATCCCTAATTCTTTAGCCGTCCGGCTAACATTTCCGCCAAATGCATCAAGCAAACGAATTATCCTGTTTTTTTCTATTATTTCTGCCATCTTTTTTCTTTGAGCTCTGGAAAAAATAGGTTCCCTGATTTGATATACTTCTTTGTCTAATGGTAAAGATGATGTATGAATAGCTTCTGGTAGAAGGTCCACGGTAATCATTTTATTTTCAGCTAAACATGCTGCATGCTCAACCACGTTTTGTAGCTCTCGTACATTCCCCGGCCAATCATATCGTTGTAAATAAGCAATCACTTCAGGTTCCACAGAAAATGAGTAGCCTAACTCACGGCTTATCCTTTTTAAAAAATAATCAAAAAGCAATGGTATGTCTTCACGGCGTTCCCGTAAGGGCGGAATGACTATGGATAACACATATAAGCGATAATATAAATCAAGCCGAAAGTTTCCTTTTTCTACTTCTTCCCGCAAATTTTTGTGAGTAGCACAAATTAAGCGAATATCAACCGGAATAATCTTATCGCTGCCAATACGTGTCACATGTCTTTCCTGTATGACCCTGAGCAATGCGGTCTGTTGCTCTAAAGGCATGTCACCAATTTCATCCAGAAAAAGGGTTCCTCCCGAAGCTTGTTCAAATTTTCCCGCCTTGCCACCTCGTTTCGCTCCGGTAAAAGCCCCTTCATCATAACCAAACAACTCACTGCCTATCAACTCCCTGGGAATTGCCCCACAATTAACAGCCACAAAGGGTCCGCTGCGCCTAGCGCTTTGATTATGAATCGCTTGAGCAAAAATTTCCTTACCTGTACCACTTTCGCCAGTAAGTAACACATTAGCATCACTGGACGCTGCCCGAATTGCAACATGGATTGTTTTACAAATTGTCGCGCTTTTGCCAATAATATGGCTAAATTTCCATGTTGCACAATTGCCAATAGGTCGATTTCCCGTTTGCTTTACTTGTTTTATAGGTCTGAGGAAGATAATACTACCAGTTATCTTGTCTTGCACATCAAATAAGAGATCCCTTGAAGCTATACAGTTACATGTCCCCTCCTGGGTATCTATTGTTATTTCGATTTCGTGATAACTTCTTCTACTAGTTAGAAGCTCTCCAGACTTACCGCCAAATAACTGCTTTATTTCTGTCCCCAAAACATGTTGCTCCGGCTTGCCGAGGATAGCCGTACCTGCAGGATTTACTTTAATTACAACATCATTATGATCAATTACAAACACACCATCAGAAACGTTATTTATAAAATTACTCATCCTCTGGTTAATAGAGGCAAGCTCACTGTTTTTTTTGACTAAGGCTGTACTGTGCAGTAATTGCGTCTGCAATTACTGCTACAATTCCCAAAGTATGCAGATGGGATGCATGTAACGCGTAAGATATATTGAGAACTCCAATAATTTGCCCATCAGAATCGAAAATGGATGCTGCCGAACAACTAAAAGAATGTATTTTTCGGCAATAATGCTCAGCTCCTGACACTTGAAGCGGTTTTCCCAGTTTTAATACCATCCCAATGGCATTGGTCCCAATAGTTTCTTCCTTCCAGCTAACCCCAGGATAAAAATATTTAGTCATTGGATTCTGGCGGATATCTTCATCACATAACATTTCAAGAATACAGCCAAATTCGTCAGTCAACACAATAATAAAGCCAGATCCCTTAGCCTAAGCATAAAGGGCTTTGCTGCCTCAATAAGTTTTTCTTTTTTTTTCAACAGCATGCGGAGGTTTAAATCATCCAAGCAGTGGTGAATGTTATCATTATAAGGATCTATCCCTTTATGATAACACCTGGTCCACGACTCAAGAATTTGCTGACGAGCTTTGCACTTATTGGGATTACCTGTACGCTGAAATTTTTCCCATTCAATATAAACAGGATCCTTCAGTGGCAAAGAAATAAGCGTCATATAAACCTCCCCTTTCTTATTCGGCATACTATGCTCGGTTAGCCACCACCTACAGGCGGGAACAAACCAATCCGATCACCTTCATTGATTATTGTATTTAAGTCACACCCAATACCATTTATCATAATTAAATGAATTTCTGCCGGATTAATGTTAATTTTTCTTACTAAGTCCAACACTGTGGCTCCGGTAGGTAGTTCTACTGTTATTACTCCATTCGTACTTGAAAGGGTATAGCGTCTCAATGTAGCATATAAACGCACTTCCACAATCATGCAAACATCCTCCTTATGCTTTTTTACTATTAGTTAAAAAAAGCCAGGCATAAAGCCCGGCTTTTTTAATATTTGACTAGAAATTGAAGACTTCATCGATTTCTTCTGGCGTAAAATCCCAAACAGCATTATGCGGCGGGCATGGTTCATATTCAAAGAATTCAGGTAAACGGTCATGAGCATTTGTAAAACCAGCTGCAGCATTAAAGGCTCGCTCAGCTTTGAGAACGGATTTACCAAGAGCCGTTACATCGTCAGCAGTCAGCGACAGATCGTAGCAAGCATTAATCATATCGATCAACGCGTTAAACCCTTCAGGTATATCTAGAATAGCAAAGGCAACAAAGAGGCACATACCTGTACTATCAACAGCGGCTGTGGCAATTTGCAGGTTGCGAGAAAGCTCTATTTGGCCTTCCTTTTTAAGCGGATCAACATAACCACCAACTTTTAAAATGTTGGTAGCTATACAATAGCCAGATGTATGATCTGCACCCATAGGAGTAGTCGCATACGTCAAACCAATACCTTTGATCGCACGTGGATCATACGCCGGAATAGCCTGGTCTTTAACCACAGGAGTACGGAATAAACCGCAAACCTTACCAACAACAGCCGCACCGCCACCAATTATCCGACCAAGCGGAGTAGGAATAGCAATTTGTTTCACAGCATCCAAAGCCCCTTTGCCGTCACCCCATGGCAGTAAGCCTCCTTCCATAGCAGTAGCTATGGCAACAGAAACTTCAATTGAATCTACGCCGACATCATCCATAGCCCGATCGATGTATGCGATGTCATCCAGGTCCTTTATACACGCATCCGCACCAAGTGCCCATACTGTCTCATATTCGAAACCACTGGTAATATATTTGCCTTGCTCGTCGGGATACCACTGCGAACAACGAATGATGCAACCATGGTGGCAGCCATGTGAAACTTTACCTTCGCCGCCACGCTTACTGATTGTAGCATTGAGAGTTTCACCAGAGATTTTATCATTCCAGTCGATTCTTCCGCCAGTAAAGTTTTTGGTAGGCAGACTGCCAGCTTCATTAATGATGTTGATTAATACATCTGTACCATACGCCGGCAATGCTTGACCTGTAACCGGATGACTAGTTAAAGCCTTAGCAAATGCCTTGGCCGCCGCATTGAATTCCTCCGGTTTCGCGATAGTTACACCAGGAGCACCAGTATCATCGATTACGATCGCTTTTACCTTTTTCGAACCTAGTACTGCACCCAAGCCACCACGGCCAGCACTACGGATGTTGCCTTCAGGGTCTTTAAAAGAAATGTTTGCGCTAGGAAGTCGATATTCACCAGCCGGACCAGCCAATGCAATACCAACTTTAGCACCATATTTTTCGATTTTTATGACATAGAACTTGTCTTCTACCGGCATTCCTTCGATAACCAGAGCTTTGATACCCATTCTAGCCATCTTTTGAGAAAAAGTACCACCACTGTTGCTTTCCTTGATAGTACCAGTCAGTGGGCTCTTAGCTCCTACTGAAATCCGGCCTGACTGAGCAGCATGAGTGCCGCTAAGGAAACCAGGAGCAAAAATTATTTTGTTGTTTTTTCCTAGCGGATGGCATGTCGGCTTTACTTCGTCATGAATAAAAATTGATGTAAGCGCACGTCCTGCTAGACCTGCATATTTTTCTGGAGTTTTGCTCATAGTAACTTCCTTGGTTGTCATGTTGACCCGGATAAACTTATTCATACCAAAACCACCCTCCTATAATTTATGTAAACAAAAAAGAGGTGCTAAATTAATACATATTTAGTACCTCTTCCTTTGCGCACTGGCGGGCACGACAATTACTCATCGTACCTTAACGTTTATTACCTCCCATTGGGATGATAATAACTCGGAAGCAAATATTTGTTTTTCCATTATTAAGAAGTCTTCATTACAATTAATCAGGAAAGCTATTATATGCAACCATAGAATAAATAAAGGAAGTCCGTTAACGGACTTCCTTTGCACACTGGCTGGCGCAAAAATTCCTTTTCGCACCACGGTTACTATCACCGGTCTGGCGATAGTAACTCGGAACTCTCAATAATATATATTCGCTCCAGAACTTTATATTCCTGCAAACATCTTTTTCAGTAAATTCAATCGTATATAATCTGTCATGAATCCCGTCTATATATGCTTTTACACCTAAACTTCAGTAACATAGTCCAAGCTAGAGTAAGTCGTTTATAAATAGTACAGCCATCAGAGTAACGTTCTAAACGCTTGGTCTGATGGCCAAATTGCTAAAATTATACTACCAATAGGCTCACTTGTAATCCAAAGAACACATTGACTCATATGTTTGCTACACTAATCGTTTTGGTGAGAAAGATAATAAGACATACTACTTAAGCTCACAGATAAATCTTCACTAACAACATGAATATTATCAGGTACATCAATTTTAATGGGAGCAAAATTCCATATGCCTTTCACGCCGGCCTCGACAAGCAGCGTAGCAGTACTTTGGGCAGCTTCCATAGGAACGGTGATGATCCCGATTTGAATTTGCTTTTCAGCCACTATTTCTTTCATCCGATCGATATGATAAATCTCTACTTCATTGATATAACGCCCAATTTTGTCTGGATCAATATCAAAGATGGCTTTTAGCTGAAAGCCTTGCGAAAAATTGGCATAGTTAGCCAACGCCCACCCCAAATGGCCAACGCCAACAATAGCAAAATTCCACTTACGATTGAGTCCTAATATTTCGCCAATATTACGCATAAGTTCGCGCACATAATATCCTACACCTTTTTTGCCGAACTCGCCAAACGCCGATAAATCTTTACGTATCTGCTCTGGTGTAACACCAATTTTTCTCCCAAGTTCGTCAGAAGATATGATTTCTATTCCTTCTTCTGCAGTCAGCTTAAGTGTACGATAATAAAGCGGTAGCCGATCAATCGTCGCTTTAGAAATAACTGCATTTTCTTTACCTTCCTTCATAACAACTCTCCCTAGATATAATCAACATTTAAGCATATAAAATATAATTGATGTTTTGAACAATCTTTACTTTATTCTCACTCCTATCCTAGATTTCCTTCTTTACCGAAGCAAAAAACTTAGTCTGCTATATAGTATTTCACATACATTAATAAATATAATAGGCTCTATAATAAATGTTGGGGTAACCAGTTCTACAACTGGAACTGCCTCAACATTTTTTTGCAAAAAAAATGAGCATAAAGTGAAATTT
>NZ_JBYKYF010000089.1:0-10562 GCF_057736855.1 Sporomusa sp. | reverse complement strand
GCGAGGCAGTGTTTTGCCGGTTATTGATCTAAAAAAGCGCCTTAATTTGCCGCCGCAAGAATACACAGATAATACCCGGATTATTATCATCAAGGTAGATGATATCCATGTAGGTATGATTGTGGATGCCGTCACAGAAGTAACTGCTATTGATCAAAATAATATAGAGCCTCCACAGGCTGTGGTCAACGGCATTGCAGCCGAATTTTTGAGTGGAGTTGGAAAACTGGAAAATCGTTTGATAATTTTATTGAATACTGATGCAATTATTGGTATAGGACAAGAAGTCAAGGCAGGATAATGTTTTTGATCAAGGGGGGGACGAATTTGTCTGAGGAAATATTAAAACTATCACCTCTGCAGTTAGATGCTTTGAGGGAAATTGGTAATGTTGGTGCCGGTAACGCGGCAACAGCATTATCCCAAATTATTAATAACAAAATTGATATGACAGTACCTGAAGTATCCATTCTACCATTAGGGGAAGTACCAGAAGTAGTGGGTGGCCCTGATGCAATGGTTGCAGGTGTTTATCTTAGAGTGTTTGGTCCAGCCCCTGGCAGCATCTTGTTTCTTCTTCCCCGTGAGAGCGCCTATTATTTGGTTGATATGCTTATGGGACGCAAGCAGGGGGAAACTCAGCTCCTTAACTCGATGGATGAATCGGCGTTGATGGAGATAGGTAATATTTTAGCTGGAGCATACTTAAATGCCTTATCCTACTTTACAAAATTAACTTTATTGCCATCGATTCCGGCCTTGGCTATTGATATGGCAGGAGCCATATTAAGTGTTATACTGATCCAATTGGGACAAATGGGTGACCATGCTTTAGTGATTGAGACTGAGTTTACAACGGAAAATGACGGTGTTAAAGGTCATTTTTTCCTGATTCCTGATCCCGGCTCCCTTAATACAATTTTGGCGGCAATCGGGGTGAAGGAATAATGGCAGAACTCATAAAAGTAGGAATGGCTGATTACAAGGTTGGTCGTAGTCCCGCCAGCTTAATAAGTTATGGGCTTGGCTCTTGTGTAGGTATTGCCTTATTTGATGCAACTGCTAAGGTGGGTGGTTTGGCCCACATTATGTTACCAGATAGCACACAGGCACGCGCTACTGATAATCCGGCTAAGTTTGCCGATACTGCTTTGCCGCTAATGTTAAATGAGATTATTAAACTTGGAGGCGTTAAGTCGCGAATTACCGCCAAAATTGCTGGTGGAGCCCAAATGTTCACTTTTACTAATACTACTGATATTATGCGGGTGGGGGAACGTAATGTTGAAGCAGTACGTTCTGTATTAAAAAAGCTGGACATACGACTAATTGCCGAAGATACCGGCGGCAACTATGGACGAACTGTTGAGTTAAAGCTGGATACTGGTATTTTTCGGGTAAAGACGATTGATAAAGGTGAAAAAGAACTATAATTGGAGGACGGCTATGGCACTAAAGTTACGGGTTAGTTTATATATGGCAATTGCTGCCAGCATCTTGACTTTAATGGTTGGAGTGTTTAATACGATTGCGCTAACTGCCATCTTATACCGTACATTAGTATCGCTTGTCCTCTTTGCAGCATTAGGATATGTTTGTGGTCAATTTGCTGAGCGGTTCTTGCAAGACAAACATGAGAACATGCAGGCAGCAGAACTTAAAGGGAACAATATCGATATTGTAAGCAGTGATGAGCCTAAGGAGGAATCATCGCCGACTTCACAGTTTATACCCTTAAATCCTGAAAACTTTGATAATATAAATTTAACGCAAAAGTAAGGATGGGAGGGTAAACGCCAATGGCAGGAACAAATGCTGAACAAAATGCTGCTAATACGCTCAAGCTTTGGCGAGATTATCACAACAGTAATAGAAGTCCGGAAATGCGTGAGAAAATTATTGAGCATTATTTGCCTCTGGTAAAGTTAGTAGCAGGACGTATTGCGGTCAGTCTTCCTCAGCATGTTGATAAAGATGACTTAATCAGCAATGGTTTTTTTGGTCTTCTGGAGTCAATTGAACGTTTTGATCCTGAGCGAGGGGTTAAGTTTGAGACATATGCAGTAGTCCGCATCCGGGGAGCTATTCTTGATTCGCTCAGATCCCAAGATTGGATTCCGGCTACCATTAGACAAAAAGCACGTCAATATGAACAAACGGTTGCGAAATTAGAACATGCATTAGGCCGGTCAGCAAAAGATGAAGAAATTGCTATGGCAATGAAAATACCACTAAATGAACTCTATACGCTTATTAATCATTTAAATGCCAGCACTCTTATTCCATTAGAGGAGTTCGCCAAAACTGAGACCGCTTCACAGCAAACGACAAGTCCTTCTCAACATATTGAAGAACAGGAAGTAAAAGAAATGCTTGCTAAAAGTATTGATAAGTTACCGGAAAAAGAACGTCTGGTAATCAGTCTTTACTATTATGAAGGATTGACGTTAAAGGAAATTAGTTTAATATTGAAGTTATCGGAAGCCCGTATTTCCCAGCTTCATACGAAAGCTATTTTTAGATTGCGTGGCGCTCTTTCCAGAGTTAAATCAAGTTTTGTCTAGAATTTGTTGCATACGTGTAGTGCGAGTGCTATTTTGATGGGGGATAGACGTATGGAGGATAAAAAGTGTTTCTTTGAGTACAGTGAGGATAAATTTAGTTCACATGATGGACATTTTTGTATTACGGTAGAAGAGGATGGTGTGTTTCTAACAGTTTATCCTCCGCAAGACGCAGGCGAACCTGTAAAAATACCGCAAATCATAGAGGCTTTGGCAGAGCACGGTATTGATAAACCTGATAATGTTTTGCTTATACGTGCTGCAAAAGAGGCATTAGGTACTCCGATAAAAGTTGCGGAGAAATTGGTGAAACCAGAGCCTGACATTCAGGTTCAAATTTCTCGTGATAAAATGGAAGCTACCCTTCAAGTGATTCGGCCGCATGGTTGCCGTGAGGTTAGTCTGGAAGAAGTAATGGACCGGATTAAAAGTGCTGGTATTGTCTATGGTATCGATTATTCGGCAGTGGAAACAGCGCTTAACAAACCAGGAAGCACGGTAGTTTGCGCCCGAGGGTTGCCCCCGGTTGATGGAGTTAATGCGAGTATTAAGTATTTTTTTGATTTAGAAAATAAAGGACGTCCGGTAGTGTTAGAAGATGGCCGGGTTGATTTTAAAGATCTTAATATGTTTACCATTGTTCATACTGATGAATTATTGGCGGAAAAGATACCTGCCACCAGCGGAACACCCGGAATCGACATTTTAGGCAATGAAGTTTTTCCTAAGCCGGGTAAAGATGTACCCTTACCTAAAGGTAAGAATGTGTATGTCGATGAAAGCTTGAAGTTTTTATATGCTGCTCAGGATGGACAGCTTGTTATGACTAATAATAAGCTGAATGTAATACCACTTATTGAAGTCAAAGGCGATGTTGATTTTTCTACAGGTAATATTGATTTTATTGGTAGTGTAATTGTAAAAGGTTCTGTGCAAACTGGTTTCACGGTTAAAGCCGAAGGCGATATTGAGATTGCCGGTAGCGTTAGTGGCGGTATTGTTGAAGGAAAAAATATAACTGTCCGTATGGGAATTCAGGGTATGAACCGGGGATATATAAAGGCCGCCGAAAATGTAGTTGCTAAATATATTGAAAATGCGACAGTCTATGCGGGAAAAGATGTTCTTGTAAGTGATGTCATACTACACAGTAAAATAAGCGCCGGAAAAAGGGTAATTGTTGAAGAACGTCGCGGCTTAATTGTGGGGGGACGGGTATCTGCAGGCGAGGAAATCAGGGCCAAGATTATTGGGACTAATTCCGCTACTAATACGGAGATCGAAGTTGGCGTAAATCCTAAATTGCGGGAAGAATACCAAGTATTAAGGAAAGAAGTCAAAAAAGTTGAACAAAATCTTGATCAAACACGCAAAGCTCTTACTGTACTGAAAGCCATGGATCAAAGCACTATGCCCCCTGAAAAGCACGAAATGTTATTAAAATTAACGAAGGCACAATTTCATTTAATTGGACAGATTGAAACCATGCGTAATCGTTTAGCAGAGATTGAACTCGCTCTGGAAGAAATGCGGTATGGACATGTCAAGGTAGCCGATACTGCTTTTCCAGGAGTTAAATTAGTTATCGGAACGTTAGTCAAGCCACTACGGGATCCTGTTAAGTTTGCTAAATTCTATGCTGAAGATGGAGAAATAAAGACAAGTTCATATAAATAAATAGTAAATTATGGCCAATCAGCATATATTCTGGTTGGGTGGGTGATATATAATGAGCATCAGATCCATTGATATGCAGGTGCTTATTCCAAAAGCGACAGAAGTCGGAAAACAACAGAATAATTTGACCCAACAAAGCGTATTACAGCAGCAACAATTTTCTGAAGAAATGAAAAAGATGGTACAAATCCGCCAGCAACAGGTGCAAAGCATGGAAAAGAGTCAAGGAAGTAAGGTTGAGCGGGAAGCAACTAAAGATAAGCATAAAAGGCATTTGCCTAACTATAGTCACAATAATGATAAGTTGGATAAAGAATTGCCTGAGCAAGAAAATATAGAAAGCACAAATGTTGGACAAGATCCGCTGCGTGGACATATTATTGATATAAAAACCTGATATATTGAGGTGATACACTTGCTTACAGGCGTGATTGTTTCATTAGTCGCGGTATTGCTGCTAGCTTTTTTACTGATTTACAAAAAAGAAATGATTGTTAAAATGTTTATGCTGAATGTATCTGCTCCGGCTAATGAATTTACGCAACAGCTTGAACAAACGGCTGATTCGATTGTTAGGCGTCTGGAAGATGAGTCAGCCCAACTTGAAATATTATTAGAAGAAGCAGAAGCGAAAATTGGCATGCTTAGCCAGCAGGTAGAGCATGCCAATAAGATTATAGAACAACTACAGAAGCTAGAAAACCACCCACAACTTGTTGTCTGTCAGCAAGACAAACCTGCAGAGTCTTTAGAACCGGTTCCGGAACGTATGGTTTTGAAGGAAAACGTGTTATCCCAGTCTACTGAGGATATAACCCAGTTGATTGATGATAATAATCATAAGGATAAAGAGCCAATTACGGATAAAGATTCAATTACTATGGAGGAAAAACATCAGCTTATTATGGCTATGGCTGATCAGGGATATAATATTACTGAAATTGCTAAAGCTACTGGCATAGGTAAAGGAGAAATCATCTTACTTTTGCAATTGAATAAAAAAATAAACCGCTTGGTATAATAAACAAAAAAATAGTAATAATAAGAAATTATAAGAGAATTGACTTGTTATTGGCGAAAAGTTATGTTATACTACATTTCGGTGTTATCACTCACGCAATCTAATTTTGCCACTGTGCCATAAACATGGTGACGGCAAAAAATGCGGATTGCGGCGGCAAATTAACAGGAGGTGTATATTATGTCAGTTATTTCTATGAAGCAACTTTTGGAAGCTGGTGTACATTTTGGACATCAAACCAGAAGATGGAACCCTAAAATGGCTCCTTACATATTTACGGAGCGTAACGGTATCTACATTATTGACCTGCAAAAAACAGTTAAAAAGGTAGAAGAAGCGTATAATTTTGTACGTGATTTAGCTGCCCAAGGACAAACTATGTTATTTGTAGGAACTAAGAAACAAGCTCAGGAAGCAGTAAAAGAAGAAGCTATCAGATGCGACATGTTCTATGTTAATGAAAGATGGCTAGGCGGTATGCTGACTAACTTCCAAACGATTCAACAGCGCATTAACAGACTGCGTGAATTGGAAGACATGGAAGAAAAAGGTGTTTTTGAAGTATTGCCGAAAAAGGAAGTTATTACTTTGCGCCACGAAATGGAAAAACTGCAAAAATTCCTTGGTGGCATTAAAAATATGCAAAAACTTCCAGGTGCGTTGTTTGTTATTGACCCGCGCAAAGAACGCATTGCTGTCGCGGAAGCCCGCAAATTAGGTATTCCGATTGTTGGTATTGTTGATACCAACTGCGATCCTGATGAAATTGACTATATTATTCCTGGCAACGACGATGCTATTCGTGCTGTTAAGTTGCTTACTGCAAAAATTGCTGATGCTGTTTTGGAAGGCCGTCAAGGCGAACAAATGGCAGAGTAAACTATTATTTGCACAATAAAGGTAAGGGGATTTTGGCCCTCTTACCTTTAATAATAGTTAGGAGGATTTGACATGATAACGGCTGAAATGGTAAAAGAGTTAAGAGAACGTACTGGTGCCGGTATGATGGATTGTAAAAAGGCGCTGACCGAAACTAATGGTAATATGGACAAGGCTATTGATCTATTGCGGGAAAAAGGATTGGCTGCTGCTGCCAAAAAAGCTAGCCGGGTTGCGTCAGAAGGATTAGTTGAAGCTTACATACATGGAGCGGGGCGTATTGGTGTTCTTGTTGAAGTGAACTGTGAGACGGACTTTGTTGCCAAAACCGATGCATTTAAAGCTTTGGTACGTGATATAGCCATGCAAATAGCTGCTGCTAACCCTACCTATGTTTCTCGTTCGGAAGTACCGGAAGAAGTATTGAATCATGAAAGAGAAATACTTCGGGCTCAAGCACTTAATGAAGGTAAACCTGCCCATATTGTTGAAAAAATGATTGAAGGCCGGTTGGAGAAATTCTATAAAGAAACCTGCTTATTAGAACAGCCTTTCATTAAGGATCCAGACAAAACCATTAGCCAGCTCATTACCGAAAATGTGGCTAAAATTGGTGAAAACATTGCGGTTCGTCGCTTTACCAGATATCAGTTAGGTGAAGGTATTGAGAAAAAGGCCAATGATTTTGCGGCTGAAGTAATGGCTGCCGTTAAAAAATAAGGAGAACACTTCGTGTTCTCTTTTTTCTAAGTCTATTTTGCTGGCGGTAAATATATTTTTTCAATCTAAAAAAAATATTGTACTAAATAAAGGATTTATTGACTATTTGTAGAAATACAAACTAAAGGAGGTTCCCCCGCTTGGCGAAAGGTAAATACAAGCGCGTTGTTTTAAAATTAAGTGGTGAAGCTTTAGCTGGTAACCAAGGCTATGGTATAGATCCGATAGTTGTCGATTCTATCGCCAAAGAAATTAAAGAACTTAAACAAAATAATCTGGATGTAGCTATTGTTGTTGGTGGCGGGAATATTTGGCGCGGTCTAGCAGGTAGCGCTAAAGGCATGGATCGTGCTACTGCTGATTATATGGGCATGTTGGCAACAGTAATGAATGCTCTTGCCTTGCAAGATGCACTTGAAAATTGTGGTGTTGATTCCCGAGTACAGAGTGCGATAAATATGCAACAGGTTGCTGAACCATACATCCGCCGTCGAGCTATACGCCATATCGAAAAAGGACGCGTAGTTATTTTTGCCGCTGGTACGGGAAATCCCTATTTCTCTACTGATACAACGGCTGCGCTGAGGGCAGCTGAAATTGAAGCAGATGTTATTCTAATGGCGAAAAAAAGTGCAGACGGGGTTTATGATTCAGATCCACGGCATAATCCGGATGCTAAAAAGTTTAAAGAACTCGAGTATATAGAAATTTTACAGCGTGGTCTCGGTGTAATGGATTCAACAGCTACTTCATTATGTATGGATAATTCCATTCCAATTGTAGTATTTAGTATTGATGAACCTGGAAATATTTTAAAAGCAGCTTTAGGCAAAGAGATAGGAACTATTGTTGGGGGAGAAAAGAAATGACAGTTAAGGAAATTCATTCTGCCCATGAAGAAAAAATGAAAAAAGCTTTGGAGGCATTGCGAAAAGAGTATGGTAGCTTGCGTGCTGGCAGAGCAACTCCTTCTCTGCTTGATAAGGTGATGGTTGATTATTATGGTGCGCCAACACCTGTTAATCAAGTTGCGAATATTTCTGTTCCAGAGCCTCGGTTGATTGTTATTCAGCCATGGGAAAAATCAATGCTTAATGCCATTGATAAAGCCATTCAAAAATCTGACTTAGGTTTAGTACCTAATAATGATGGTACTGTTATCCGTCTCACCATTCCACAACTTACTCAAGAGCGTCGTGCAGAAATGGTTAAAATTGTACATAAAAAAGCGGAAGAGTGCAGAGTGGCGATACGTAATTTGCGGCGTGATGCTAATGATAGTATTAAAAAGATAGAAAAAGACAAAGTGATTTCTGCCGATGAAGCCAAAAAGGCGCAAGACGATATTCAAAAATTAACTGATAAATATATTAAAGAAGTAGATCAGATCATGGCAGCAAAAGAAAAAGATATTATGGAAGTGTAGCAAATTGGATACAGTCGCTCAGCCATTGTCTGAAGTTATCAATAAGTTGAAACAAAATGGTAGTAGATATACTGTCACGATTACTAAACCTACACGAACTACGTTTCAACTTGATGACAAACTATATGTTATTAGGCAGCAATTGGATGCTGATGGAGTTTATAATCTAATAGCTGCTGCTAAAATGGGAAAGGAGGTGTTTTAATTAATGGCATACAAAATTACAGATGAGTGTGTTGCTTGTGGTTCTTGTGCGGCCACCTGTCCGGTTAGCGCTATTCAAGAAGGTGAACCTCATTACAGCATTAACGATGAGTGCGTTGAATGTGGTTCTTGTGCAGAAGTTTGCCCAACTGGTGCAATTGTAGCTCCGGAATAAATTTGATCCCCCTCGTGAGAGGGGGTTTAAATTTGATATTTAATGGCTAACTTTACTAGATTCTGGAGATAATTTGGTCATAACAATAGCTAAAGGTTAGCGGAGGATTGTAATGTGTGGATGAAGTGGTTTAGCAAAACGAATATTCATAAACAAAACGATTATACTGATATTGATTCAACAAGACTCCCGCGTCATGTGGCTATCATCATGGACGGTAATGGACGTTGGGCTCAGCAAAAAGGAATGCATCGAACTTTTGGTCATCGTGCTGGTGCTGAGGCCTTGCGCGAAATTGTAAAAACCGCTTCCGAGTTAGGTATAGAAGTTCTTACAGCATATGCTTTTTCTACGGAAAATTGGCGGCGGCCGGCTGACGAAGTTAGTTTGCTGATGAGTTTATTATCTGAGTATCTAGATAATGAGCTTGCAGAATTACATGAAAATAATGTGCAAGTAAGATTTATTGGTGACATAGGGGGATTGGCCCTTAATTTACAAAAAAAGATTGAAAAAGCCCAGGCGCTCACTGCTCATAATACAGGGTTAATTTTTAACCTGGCCGTAAATTACGGTGGACGAGCTGAATTGACGCGCGCTGTTAAAATAATTAGTGAAAAAGTTTTAAAACGTGAATTGGATCCAGAAACAATTGATGAAGCAACCATTGAAGCACACTTATATACAGCCAATTTGCCAGCTCCGGATTTACTAATCAGGCCGAGCGGAGATTTTCGAATTAGTAATTTTTTATTATGGCAAATAGCGTATACTGAGTTTTGGTTTACGGGAATTAACTGGCCGGATTTTAATTCAGAACATTTATTACAAGCTATTCGCGATTATCAGCAGCGGGAGCGAAGATTTGGCGGTATTAAAAATTCAAAAAAACGGTAGGTGCCTATATTGCTTGGAATGCGTATTTTGACAGCAGCTATTGGAATACCGATAGCCATATACATTATTAATTATGGTGAATGGCTATTTGCTGCAGCCGTTATAGTGCTTGCATTGACTGCTTGGCATGAATTTTTTACCATGATGCAGGTCAAAGATATCAAAGTTCATTATGGGATTGGCCTTATCGGGATTATGTTAGCACTAGGGTGTGCTTGGTTAGGCAATGCCCAAGAAATAATCATGGTGATACTGCTTATTGTATTGGCAGCTATCGCTAACTCTGTGATTTCTCATGAGAAGTTCGGCATGACTGATGCCGCTTTTACGGCATTGGGAACGCTATATGTTAGCTTGCCGTTTGCGCATTTGATCCTACTACGTTTTTCTAACCAATATGAATATATTCAAACAGCTTTGGGTGCCATCGCCGTGGGGGCAGCTTATCTTTGGTTGGCTTTTATTGGTACATGGGCTAGTGATACGCTGGCCTATTTTGTTGGTTCCATGCTGGGACGGCGCAAATTATGCCCGGCCATAAGCCCAGGAAAAACTTATGAGGGAGCCATTGGCGGTTTAATCGGCAGTATTGTTGGCGTCATTGCTATGGGTTGGGTATGTGGTTTGCCGCTAGTACATACATGTATATTAGGTTTGTTGGTAGGTATTGCAGCTCCTTTGGGGGATTTGGCAGAATCAGCCTTAAAAAGGTTTGCAGGAGTGAAAGATTCTGGTAATATTTTACCGGGACATGGCGGTATACTTGATCGCTTTGATGCCATTATGTTTACTGTTCCGGTAGTTTACTATTACATAAAAGCATGTATTGGCTATTAGACATTAGATAGGAGTCCTACACGATGAAGCATATTGCAATTTTAGGAAGTACCGGATCCATTGGTACTCAGGCTTTAGATGTAATTGCTGCTAATTCTGACACGTATAAAGTAACCGCGTTAGCTGCTTATCAAAATGAGCAGTTGCTGAAAGAGCAAATAG
>NZ_JBYKYF010000088.1:0-10720 GCF_057736855.1 Sporomusa sp. | reverse complement strand
ATAGAAAGCCGCTTTTTGCCTTACGGCATAAAAGCGGCTTTGTCTACAATCTGACAGGGTCCCCATTATGGGAACCCTGTTAATAAACATATTACATGCTAATTTCGCGCTTACCAGTAAGCCGGTAGAATATAAGTAAGGAAATAATGGAAGTTATGGTAAGGATCGTGGAATAGGCAGATGCGTTACCATAGTTGCCGCGGATAACCTCTGTATAAATAGAAATGGTAAGCGTCTGCGTGCTATTCGTATACAAAATGATGGAAGAACTCAACTCACTGATAATCGTTACCCAGCTCATAATCGCTCCGGCTAAAACCCCTGGCATCATCATGGGTACAGTCACTTTGGCAAAGGTTTTCAATTCAGAAGCACCCAACGAAATAGCGGCTTCTTCCACACTCGGACTAATCTGACCGATGATCGCAGTACTTGAGCGTACGGTATATGGCATCCGACGAATGGAAAAGGCAATGATCATAATTAAGGCGGTCCCGCTCAGGAGAATGGGCGGATTATTAAAGGCAAACAAAAACGAAATCCCCAGTACCGAACCAGGTATGATATACGGAAACATGGTAATCGTATCCAATGTACTGTTTAATAGATTCCGCTTACGCACGGTAAGATAGGCGATGAGAATGCCAAATATTACTATGATGCTGATACTGATGATACCAAGCATGTAGGTATTCCAGATAACCTCATTGTCTTTGGCCAATAGTGTTGCCTCATAGCTCTGCAGGGCAAACCCGCCAGTAAAAACCTGGCCGCCATTGCTTTTTAAGAATGAAGTGTAAATAACCACCACTTGGGGTAAAATAGCCAGCCCTACCACCACGTAAACAAATGCATGCGCCAATACATTTTTCATACCTGTGAGCTTTTCAGCAACCATCGGTTTGAGCGCGCTCATCGCATACGTACTGCGGTTGGCCAAAAAACGTTGAGCAAAAAACATGATGAGGGTCAAAGTAATAACAATCACACATAATGCTGCAGCAAAACCGTCATCGCCGCCAACCTCACTCATAAATTGCGTGTAAATCAGCACCGGCATAGTTTTAAACCCTTCGCCAATCAGCATCGGGGTCCCGAAATCAGCGAAGACACGCATGAAAACTAACAGCGAACTAGCAAGCAGCGTAGGCATTATCAGTGGAACAATAATTTTTACTATCCGTTCCACCTTGCCGCACCCCAGGCTCTCAGCCGCCTCATTCAGTGAATTGTCAAGGTTTTTCAGAGCTCCGGATACGTACATATATACTAACGGGAACGACTGTAACGTAAATACCAGTACAATGCCGGCAAACCCGTAAATCCCGTCAAATGTGATTCCAAAAGCATCGTTGACTATATTCGTCAGTATTCCATTGCGACCAAATAATTGAATCCAGGCATAAGCACCAATGAATGGTGGTGACAGGTAGGAAATTACAATCAGAATATCTAAAAAACCACTGCCTTTGATTTTTACACTACGCATCACATAGGCCATAGGCAGCCCAATGAGCGCAGCCAGTAAAGTTGAGCAAACGGTAACCTCAAAACTATTTACCAGCGTACCCCAATAAAATTTCTTGGTAAAAAATTTCATTAAATACTCCAAGGTAAAGCTCCCGGAAAACGGGTCAACCACACTCTTGTACAGCACTAATGCCAGTGGGTAGATAATAAACAGGAGAAAAACTGCCAAAATAATCAGGCTAAACGAAGTCCATATTGAAAATTGCTTTTCACCGGCATATCTCATTTGTTTTCACCCTTAATCAATGTGGTCTTAGTCTCACCGTGGAATACATTGATCTTCTTCGCCTTTACTGCAAGTTTAACCGAAGTGCCGTCCGCGATAATTTCCGCATCGTCCCGGTCATCAATGACTTCAAATTCCAGACCATTTGGCATTTCAACAAAATAATGTATATTCAAACCCAAAAATACGCTGCTCTTAATTACTCCTGGCAGGCCTTCACCGCTTAGATGAATCTGAAACTCTTCCGGCCGCACGGAAACTACAACCTCTTGCCCGTCAGCTACCGTTTCGCTAATATTATCCATTTTAACACGATAACCATTAGAAAAATCTACCAAAGTCTCATTATTATCGCGGACAATCTTGGCCGCAACAAAATTAGAAAGACCAATAAACGAAGAAACAAATGTATTGGCTGGACGTTGATATATATTTTTCGGGGTATCGATTTGCTGAATAACGCCGTTATGCATAACCGCAATTCTGTCAGAAATAGCGAGAGCCTCTTCCTGATCATGGGTAACATATACGGTGGTCGTATTAATCTGACGCTGAATACTTTTTATGGCATTACGCATCTCTACCCGCAGCTTGGCATCCAGATTGGAAAGCGGCTCATCCATCAATAACACCTCTGGACGGATGACAATTGCCCTTGCCAAAGCCACCCGCTGCTGTTGACCGCCAGAGAGCTGCACTGGCATGCGGTCTTTTAAGTGGTCAATCTTGACAATTTTTAGAATCTCATTTACTTGTGTTTCAATCTCTTTTTCGGGAACCTTCCGCATCCTCAACCCAAATGCAACATTATCCTTCACCGACATGTGCGGAAAGATGGCATAATTTTGAAAAACCATTCCCATATTGCGTTTATTAGGTTCAATATCATTAACAATACGGCCGCCAACCTTAATATAACCGCCATCAATCGAATTAAAACCAATAATCATCCGTAAAAGCGTGGTTTTGCCACAGCCCGAAGGACCTAACAGGGTGAAAAATTCTCCTGGTTTTATATGCAAAGATAGGCCGTTTATAATCGTATCATTACCATACTTTTTTACTACATTTTCAATATCTATCGAAACGCTCATCACAATCCCTCCAAATCTAAATAATATTACTGCGAATTCTGCTATAATTGCTGCTGCATACTTATTTAAGACAAGACTTGTTTGCACCAAGTCCCATAGGACGGGCCGATGCCAACCAGATGCGTCGCGGTAGAAGGCTTAATTATTATGTCAAAAAATGTCAATAACGTGGTTATACACTCTGGCAGACAGTAAAAAGGCCATTGCGCCTCAGACTAGTCGCAATGGCCCTTCGTGTAATCACATATACTCTATCACAACTAAGAAGGCGACTACTTTATGGTTTTTTCCAGATGCTTATTCCATTTTGCAGTGATAGCATTCTTGTTATTAGCAACCCAGCCTTCGTCATAATTGTCAAAAAGCTTAATTTGGCTCATCGGAGTCATGTACGAAGCCAGTTCTACATTCTTTCTTAACGGACGAACGGTTAATTCTTTACCAGCCATTTCCTGAATTTTTTGGGACAACATATAGTCTACAAATTTCTTGGCATTTTCAGGATGTTTACAGCCTTTAATGATCTGCACCGATTCACCAGGGAAAATAGCCCCTTCTTTCGGGAATACTACCTTAACTGGCGCACCATTTTTTACATAATTTGCTGCCGGATCTTCCCAAGTTAAGCCGACAATATATTCGCCGTCAGCAACACCTTTATGTACGCCGCCTGAACTGTTAAGAATTTTTCCATCAAGATTGGCAATAAATTTATCTACAAAAGCCCAAGCCTCATCAGACATAGGATCGCCATTTTTGCCTTTAGCATACAGCATGGCCATTAGCGACTGGAAAGCAGAACTTGAATTGGCAGGATCACCAAATGCAATTTTTCCTTTGAGCGCAGGATTTAGCAGGTCATCAAAGCTCTCGATCTTGATATTACCTGCCAAATTGGTGTTAACAATAAATACTGTTGGATCAGCAAAAGCTGCTGAAAAATAACCGGTTTTGTTCTTAAAGGCATCCATCATATTGGCATCTTCCGGAGACACGTACTGCATAAACAAGTCTTTCTGAGACTCTAGCATGGTTTGGTCTGCTGCCCAAAGAATATCACCCTGCGGATTGTTTTTCTCCGAAGCAACCCGTTTTATCAGCGGGCCTGTACCTGCTACAATCACTTGAACTTTAATACCGGTATCCTTTTCGAAATTCGGAATTACAAGATTGTTCAGACTTTCGCTGCGAGCCGTATACACGGTTAATACTTTTTCTTCCTCTGTGGCTGCTTTTGATTTTTCCGCAGTATTTGAACCACAGCCAGCCAATACTGAACCCATCAAAGACATAGCCAGCACTACTGACAATGCCTTTTTGAAACCTTTCATACTCTTCCCCTCCTAGGTTAAATTAGTATAACATATTTCATTTTTATCATAACACATAAAAACAGGTTGTCTATCCGACAAAAATTAAGTAACATCTAAAATTCATAACTATTTTAACTAAAAACCGACAGGGAAGTAGGCATGGTTTATAAAAATAATGCCCCCCCTTTATGGCAACTCTCTATTCAGATTATTGCCATAAGGGAGGACTATTATACCGCTACCGACTCTTTGCGTAAAGCTATATTTATTACAATAACCAACCGAATCCAGGCTTGGTTTTAACGTTGCCTTGCCTGGCTCCATCTAGTAGGGCATACAAAAAAGCCGCCAGTCAAGCGTCTACGTCAAACCTTAGTTTCTCATCCAATCAAACACACATGCAAAACAAAAACCGCTTTCAACCTCTTGTGAGGTTTGAAAGCGGCATGAGTTTCTTACACCGATTGCTCAGTAGCGTCCTTTTCTGGCAGTCTTAGTTCATCGGCATCTTTATTCAGCATCAGCAACAATTGCTTGGCATCCAGTTCGTTCTCCCATCTTGAAATGACTACTGTTGCAACACCATTACCGATTAAGTTAGTCAGCGCCCGAGCTTCGGACATGAAGCGATCAATCCCCAGTATTAAGGCCAAGCCTGCTACGGGTATTGTCGGAATAACTGATAAAGTTGCTGCCAAGGTAATAAAGCCACTGCCTGTAACCCCTGCCGCGCCCTTCGAGGTGAGAAGCAGCACGGCTAACATCGTAAGCTGTTGCCATAACGTCAAATCGGTATTGGTAGCCTGAGCTACAAAAACAGCAGCCATTGTCAAATAAATAGAGGTGCCATCCAAATTAAAGGAATAGCCGGTAGGAATAACCAAGCCGACTACCGATTTGGAGCAGCCCAACTTCTCCATCTTATCCATCATCCTTGGCAATACACTCTCAGAAGATGACGTACCAAGTACAATTAGCAGTTCTTCCTTGATATAGCTGATGAATTTAACAATGCTAAAACCAGCCATACGAGTGATTAGCCCCAACACTACAAAGATAAACAATAAACAGGTTATATAAAAACTTCCCATAAGTTTAGCTAGCGGGATTAGCGAATCCAGACCATATTTACCAATAGTAAAGGCCATGGCACCGAAAGCGCCAATGGGGGCAACTCGCATGATGATTCCAACTATCCGAAAGAGCGCATGAGATATCTCTGTTAATACTTTCATTATATTGGCAGCTCGGTCACCCATAGCCGATACGGCAACACCAAATAGAATAGAAAATAAAAGAACTTGCAGAATATCCCCTTTGGCGAAAGCATCTACCACACTATTAGGGATGATATTCATTATAAAATCTGTCGTATTTTGCGCTTGTGCCTTAGATGCATAGGCGGCAATCGCTTTGGTATCTAGAGCAGCGATATCGGCATTCATGCCAACGCCCGGTTTTACTATATTGACAACAATTAATCCTATGATCAGGGCTAAGGTAGATACGATTTCAAAATAAATAAATGCTTTTCCACCCACACGCCCCACTTTTTTCATATCTCCCATACCTGCAATCCCTAATACAACGGTACAGAAAATAATCGGAGCGATAATCATTTTAATCAGTTTGATAAATCCGTCACCAAGCGGTTTCATACTGGCACCAACTGATGGATAAAAGTGCCCGAGGAGTACTCCAATAGTAATAGCAATTAACACTTGAACATACAGCACTTTATAAAATGGCTTTTTCACAATTGTTCCCTCCTTTTTTACTACCGGTGTAAGGGAACTACCACTTATTTTTGCAAACTAAATGGTCGACCCTTCTACCTCTTACAGCCCCGTCATAACGTCATCATGCGCTTCAGTGGCAACAATAGGTCGTTAGAATGATTGCCACGTTTTCGCTAATTACCCTTATGACTTATAGACTGCAATATGCTATAAACGATATTTTCTATAACCTATCCTCCTTTCCCAAAATAATAAGTAAATCCCATTCGTGAATCATCTATAAAATTCCTTCATCACCTTTACAATTTTCTTGATATTTTTTTTCAATATACTCCACATCGTAATTTTCCTATAATTTAGTATATTTACAGAGTACAAATATATTACTATAGTAGAATAAACTGGTCACTTTAACTGTAAAGGCAAGAACTAGACATTATGACTGTTATATTCCCTAAAAGTAGCATTTCGAAGCAAGCAGTCAATTGATAAGCTGTTGTACATTTTCCGTTAATTAAACAAAAAAACGCCAGCCAAGCGGCTGCGGCATAAACCTTAGTGTCTCACTCCAATTCAAATGCGCCAGTATAAAGTTGATAGTATTTTCCCTGTTGGGCGATTAACTCCTCATGTGTACCTCGTTCGATAATCCTCCCGTGCTCAAGCACCATGATAACATTGGAATTTTTTACGGTAGACAGCCGATGGGCAATAACAAAGACCGTTCGGCCTTGCATCAAAGCATCCATGCCTTTTTGGACAAGGGCTTCGGTCCGGGTATCGATGCTGGAAGTGGCCTCGTCCAAAATCATAACCGGAGCATCAGCAACCTCGGCTCTGGCAATTGACAGTAGCTGCCGTTGCCCTTGCGAAAGTCCTGACCCGTCTCCTGCCAATACAGTTTCATATTTCTGGGGAAGTCGGGAAATAAAACCGTCAGCATTGGCCCGCTTGGCAGCGGCATATACTTCTTCATCGGTGGCATCTAATTTGCCGTAGCGGATGTTTTCCATAACCGTCCCGGTGAACAATGTAGTATCCTGCAGGACAATGCCCAGCGAACGCCTTAAGTCACTTTTTTTGATTTTGTTAATATTGATGCCATCATAATAAATGGTTCCATCCACGATATCATAAAAGCGATTAATTAAATTGGTAATTGTAGTCTTACCTGCTCCCGTAGCTCCGACAAAAGCTACTTTTTGACCTGGTTTCGCGTATAGGCTTACATTACGCAGAATGATATTTTTGCCATCATAGCTGAAATTAACATTCTCAAAACGAACATCACCCTGTAAGGGCGTATAGGTAACTCTTCCATCACTGTGAGGATGTTTCCATGCCCAAATACCCGTTAGTTCTGTTGTTTCAACCAAAGTATCTCCTAGATATTTGGCCTTAACCAAGGTAACATAACCATCATCGGTCTCGGGCGGTTCATCCAGGAGCGCAAAAATGCGCTCTGCCCCGGCGAGTGCCATAACTACCGAATTCAGCTGCTGAGAAAGCTGGCTGATCGGCATCGTAAATGTCCTGCTTAATTGCAAAAAACTAGCAATTGCTCCCAGCGTAATATTGCCTATGTCATGAGTTGCCAGAACACCACCGATAATTGCCAGCAAAACATATTGGAGATTTCCTATATTCACCATAACAGGCATAAGAATATTGGCAAAACCGTTGGCTTTCGTAGCCTGCCGGCAAAGTTCATCATTGAGCTTATCAAATTTCTCTTTCGCTTCTTCTTCATGAGAAAATACTTTGACAACTTTTTGCCCTTGGATCATCTCTTCGATATAACCATTGATCCTGCCAAGTGCTGCTTGCTGATTCACAAAATATTTTCCGCTTTTCTCGGTTATTTTTCTGGTTATGAAAAGCATAAGCGCCAACAAAACCAACACCACTGCAGTCAAATGCAAGCTAGTAATAAGCATTGCCCAAAAAACCCCGACAATCGTGACAGCTGCGGAAAATATCTGTGGCAGACCTTGTGCAATCATTTGCCGCAAGGTATCCGTATCATTGGTATAACAACTCATAATCTCACCGTGGGTATGGGTATCAAAATAGCGTATGGGCAAACGTTGCATGTGTGAAAACATGCTATCTCTGATTTCTTTCAGAACCCCCTGCGCAACGACAACCATAAGCCGGTTATAGAATAAGGTGGCAATAACCCCAACCAGATATATTCCCCCCATACCCACAATAGCTGTTAATAACCCGGTGAATACGGGATTATCCATAGCCAGTAGCGGGGTAATATAGTCATCAATGAGTATTTCAAGGAACAACGACCCTGCAACATTGGCTGCGGCACTCAGCAAAATGGAGAGTATCACTAAAAACAAATGCACCTTATATCTGCGGGTAATATAGCTAAAAAGCCGTTTAATGGTTTTTCCCTGGGTCTTTGACGCCCCTTTACCGGGTAGTGCTTTATGAGGCATCAAGGGTTTCCTCCCCTTTTAGTTGGGATTGATAGATTTCCCGATAAATTTTATTCTTTTTTAACAATTCCTGGTGTGTGCCGACAGCATCAATTCTGCCACCGTCCATAACAATAATTTTGTCCGCATCCATTACCGAAGCAATCCGCTGGGCAATAATGAACTTGGTGGTATGAGGAATATTCTCACGAAAGGCTTTACGAATCAGCGCATCGGTTTTGGTATCCACCGCACTGGTAGAATCATCGAGAATTAAAATCTTCGGTTTTTTTAACAGGGCCCGGGCAATGCACAGGCGTTGTTTCTGACCACCGGAGATATTGGTGCCGCCTTGTTCAATATAGGTATCATATCCTTGAGGAAGAGCCTGAATAAAATCATCAGCTTGTGCCAATTTACAGGCATATACCAATTCTTCATCGGTCGCGTGCTTATTACCCCAGCGTAGATTTTCTTTTATGGTTCCGGAAAACAGCACGTTTTTTTGCAATACTACGGCAACCGCGTCTCGTAACACTTTAAGGTCGTAATTACGGACATCAACGCCTCCTACAAGTACAGCTCCGTGAGTTACATCATACAGGCGAGGGATCAATTGAATAAGCGTAGTTTTAGCACTACCTGTACCGCCGATGATCCCAACCGTTTCGCCAGCCTTTATTTCCAAATTCACATGAGCCAGACAAAGACTATCGGGATTGTTAGTATAACTAAATCCGACATCGCGAAAAGTAACATCACCATTTTTAACTTCCTTAACAGGATTATCACTAATTTCGAGATTGCCTCGCTCTGTCAATACTTCGATAATACGTTCGGCGGAAGCCCGGGAAATGGTGATCATAACAAAAACCATTGATAACATCATCAGGCTTATTAAAATTTGCGAAGCATAAGAAATCATACTCACCAGCTGCCCAGTCGTCATGGTAGCTGACACAATACTTTGGGCACCAAACCAGGAAATTAAAAGAATAGTGCTATACATAGAAAACTGCATCAACGGACTATTAAAGGCCAAAATTTTTTCGGCGGTACTAAAATCTTTATAAATGCTTGCCGAAACTGAATTGAACTTCTGCTGTTCATATTCTTCCCGGACAAAAGATTTTACCACACGGATACCTTGCAAATTTTCCAGTACCACTCTGTTTAACTTATCATAAGTCCTAAACACTTGTTCAAAAATCGGATGCGCTTTGATGATAATTATAAACAGTCCAATCCCTAAAAAAGGAATGGCAGCAAGAAAGATGAAAGAAAGTTTTGGATTCACACCAAATGCCATAAATAAAGAAAATACAAGCATAAGCGGGCCACGCACTGCAACCCGGATCATCATCTGATAGGCGTTTTGCACATTAGTCACATCTGTAGTCAAGCGCGTTATCAAACTGGCAGCAGTAAATTTATCAATGGTAAAGAAAGAAAAATTCTGTACCTTATAGTACATGTTCTGGCGAAGATTTCTGGCAAATCCGGCAGAGGCACGTGCGCTAAAAACCCCTGCTAATATTCCGAACCCTAACGCAAGCAGAGTTAAGATCATGAGCAGTGTCCCTAAGCGGATAATTACCGTCATATCCCCCAGTTCAATTCCGTAGTCAATCAACTTGGCCATAACTAACGGAATTAAGACATCCAGCATCACTTCCAAGATTACAAATATAGGGGCGAGAATGGACTCTTTCTTATACTGTCCTAAGCACTCCACTAACTGCTTAATCATATTATCCTCCATTATTTCTAGCCTGAACACCAAACCATCAGCTTGCTAATTCTTGTATGCGACATACGAATAGGTACTATTTACTACATCGTTTCAGCAGTTGTTACCATTTAAAAATTCAGCTATAAGTAACCAGTATATATCTATTATCACCTTGTAAAACAATAATATAATGACAAAGACTTAATTGGGTCAGGCATGATAAAACCAAAACCTGTCATATGTTTGTATGGGAAAAAACTACGAATCCTCACGAATTTTCCACGGATAAATCCAATTCAGGCACCATAAGTTATGTATTAGAACCGCCCCATCGCTATCTTTGATTTCACCAGTGAGCGACAAACGCAACCAAACAGACCCCCTAAAGAATTCAGCGCAAATCTATAATCGGAGGCGAGAACATGGCTAAGCCCGAAACGTATCCGGTAGATGTGCCAAATGCACATAACGCACAAAGGATAATGACAATTCTATGCCTGAACCACTTTCTGGATCTAAAAAAGTAAAAAATCGCAATCACACGGGTCAGCGCCACGGAGAAGGATCGTAAAATAAAACAAAGAGGCTTAGTAAGCCTCTCAGGCTGTCGACAAAGTATTGTCGATAGCCTTTTTATTTATTATGATTATCTGT
>NZ_JBYKYF010000454.1:0-1749 GCF_057736855.1 Sporomusa sp. | reverse complement strand
TTATTGTGATTGCGGCAAAGGAAAATGTTAGCATATGGGATAATAAATCTATCATTGCCAATATACTGATGCTTGTGACAGTTCTTTTGTGGGGATTGTCCTATGTAAGTATCAAAATTACGGTCTCCGAGGTACCGCCGGTAACTATGGCGCTTATCCGTTTTACCATTGCTTCGGTGCTTCTGGGAGTATTACTGAAAAAGCTTGAACCTGGTGCCAAGGTAGCCAAGGCGGATATCCCGCGTATGGTGCTGGCCGGTTGCTTGGGAATCACGCTGTATTTTTATTTTGAAAACATTGGTGTTAAACTAACTACTGTGGTTAATGCGGCGTTGATTGTTACTATCATTCCGATATTAGCCATCTGTCTGGATATATTGTTTTTCGGTGCAAAGCTATCAGGTATGAAGCTGGTGGGGATGGCCATTGCCGTTGTTGGCATGTATCTTTCGGTAACCGCCAATGGCCAGATTGATTTTAACTCGGCCAACTTTATCGGCAATGTTTTTGTCATGGGTGCAATGTTATCCTGGACCTTCTATACGCTTGTCAATAAGTCACTGCAATCTAAATATTCAAGCATGTGCTTAACCACCTATCAAACGGTGATCGGCACCATCCTTCTGATACCCTTGTCATTTACCGAAGTAAATGAATGGCGGCTATTTTCCTTGACAGCTATGGCGCATATTTTGTTTTTGGCAGTATTCTGCTCAGTGGTTGGTTATTTGCTGTATATGTATGTACTTAAACATTTGGATGTTGCGATTACCACCCTGTATCTTAATCTCATTCCCGTTGTTGGAGTCATTGGTGGCTATTTTATTTTGGGGGAAAGCGTGATGCCTATCCAACTGATCGGTGGCGCGGTGACTTTATTGGCTATTGTGGTGATGAACCTTGAACGCATCCAACAAAATAAGAAGATAAAATTAACAACCTAATCAACAAGTATCCAATGTCCAAATTAAGTTTGCATGAAAATAAGGCAGAAGAAGGGGGAAGTAGCTATGATTTCGGTGAAACGACTAGAAGACAATTTCCGCAGGCTGGCGGCCATCGGCGCTGAGGAAGGCGGCGGTATTACGCGGCTGGCTTTCGGGGATGCCGACTGGCAAGCGCGAAAGTATATTATTGAGCTGATGGAGCAGGCAGGACTTACGGTTAGAGCCGATACTTTTGGCAACCTGATTGGTCGTCGCGAAGGCCTTAATCCGAAAGCACCTGTTGTTATGCTGGGATCGCATATTGATAGTGTCCCTAATGGCGGAAACTTTGATGGAGTAGCTGGTGTTTTAGCAGCGATTGAGGTGGTGCGGTGCCTGGAAGCGCAACCGACAGTCCATCCCATTGAAGTGGTCGTATTTATGGCCGAAGAGTCGAGCCGGTTTGGCATGGCAACCTTAGGCAGTAAAGCGTTTTGCGGTAAATTATCATTGGCTCAATTAGAGCAATATATCGACAAGCACGGAATCACATTAGCTGAAGCAATGCGTCAGCGAGGGCTTGAACCTGAAAAGATCGGACAAGCACGTTATGACAAACCTATCAAAGCCTTTTTTGAGCTGCATATTGAGCAGGGGAAAGTGTTGGAAACCATGGGCAACCAAATCGGCATTGTGACAGGCATTGCTGCTCCGACGCGGCTGAAGGTAGTGGTAACAGGCCAGGCCGACCATTCGGGGGCTACTCCCATGAATATGCGCCAAGATGCTTTGACGGCAGCAGCAGAAATCATTTTGCTGGTAG
>NZ_JBYKYF010000453.1:897-1756 GCF_057736855.1 Sporomusa sp. | reverse complement strand
GGCTACCTCTTCATCTTCAAAACACTCCCTCTCCATCACATGGCACCAGTGGCAGGTGGAATAGCCAATGGAAAGAAAGATGGGCTTATCTTCCGCTTTTGCTTTTGCAAATGCTTCTTCACCCCAGGGGAACCAGTCCACGGGATTATGAGCATGCTGCAGGAGGTAGGGGGATTTCTCGTTTACCAGTCGAGCCTGTGAAAAAAAGTCTGTAAAATAAGCTTTCTATGATAAAATATAAAATCATAGGAGGCTTTTTTAATGGCTAAGAAAAAAATTGTAATGACAGAGGGAAAAAGAAATATTATCGCATCACTACTTCAAGAGTATGACATCAAATCTGCAGAAGACATCCAAGAAGCTCTCAAAGACTTACTTGGTAGCACAATCCAAAGCATGCTTGAAGCAGAGTTAGATAACCACCTTGGTTATGAACCTTATGAAAGGACTGAAAATACAAATTCGAGAAATGGAAGGAAGCCAAAATCAATCCGGAGTTCATATGGGGAAATGGAAATTGCCGTTCCTCAAGATCGAGAAGGCACGTTTGAGCCTCAGATTGTAAAGAAGCGTCAAAAAGATATTTCAAGCATTGAGCAAAAGATTATAGCAATGTATGCCAGAGGACTAACAACCCGCCAGATATCTGATCAAATTGAAGATATATATGGCTTTGAAATTAGCGAAGGCATGATTTCAGACATCACCAATAAACTGCTACCTGAAATAGAGGAATGGCAAAAACGGCCTCTATCCAGTGTTTACCCCATAGTCTTTATCGATGCAGTACACTTTTCAGTTAGAGATAACAACGTTATCCGAAAGTTAGCAGCCTATACTATCCTTGGACTCAATGACG
>NZ_JBYKYF010000453.1:0-887 GCF_057736855.1 Sporomusa sp. | reverse complement strand
GACGAAGGCCGCAAAGAAGTTCTTTCCATACAGATTGGCGAAAATGAAAGTAGCAAGTATTGGCTCAGTATCTTGAACGAGCTCAAGAATCGAGGAGTAAAGGATATACTGGTTCTATGCGCCGACGGTTTGACTGGGATCAAGGAATCTATAGCAGTGGCTTATCCCCAGACAGAATACCAGCGCTGCATAGTTCACCAGGTCAGGAACACCTTGAAATACGTAGCAGAAAAGGACAAAAAAGCTTTTGCTGCTGATTTAAAAACAATATATCATGCTCCTTCCGAAGAAGCTGGGTATGAACAGATGCAAATAGTGACCAAAAAGTGGCAAGAACGTTATCCTAATGCCATGAAGAGTTGGTCGGCCAATTGGGATGTAATCAGTCCCATCTTCAAGTTTTCCTCCGACGTTCGCAAGGTCATATATACTACCAATGCGATCGAGAGCTTAAATAGCACCTATCGTCGGCTGAATAGTCAAAGAAGCGTATTTCCAAGTGATACCGCACTTTTAAAGGCACTTTATCTGGCAACCTTTGAAGCTGTAAAAAAGTGGACTTTGCCAATTAGAAACTGGGGTAAGGTTTATGGGGAACTATCGATTATGTATGAAGGTAGGCTGCCCTAGCAAAAAGCAAACGGCCAGTCAAGAGTAAATGAACGCCCTTTTTAAGGGCGCTCTTGACATGCCATTTGCTTTTCACTATATTGTAATAAGGTCTTGTAAGCCAAAGTTTGGCTCACAAGCCCCAATAAAAATTATCATGGAAAGCAATTTACAGAAAAACTTTCACACCGTCTTGGAATTATTGTTCCTGGTTTCCAGCCTTTTGGCAACTTCAATTTGCCTAAACCTGCTTTTCCAGCTATATCATTAAAATATTC
>NZ_JBYKYF010000087.1:0-10807 GCF_057736855.1 Sporomusa sp. | reverse complement strand
GGCTTACCCTGCTTTACCCGCTGGGCGTATTCATCTAAATAATGATACACATGCCCCGGCCCTTCGATCTGCCGTATCCAGGCATCTTTTGCATGAAATTCAACATTCTCCCGAAGGCCGCCCGGACGGCTGTAGGTCAAACCTAAACCGCAGCCGGCATCTTCAAACTCAGCCTCTGGATAATTAGCCAAATTTACGCCGTTTTTTTGCAGATATTCTTCCAGCTTGCTAAAGGTTACATTATAATGCACCAAGCCGTCAGTATTCTTTTCATGTATCTCATCAATTTTGCCGATACAAGGCGACAAAAAGGCCAGCTTATCATTAACATGTTTATATTTCTTCAAGTAAATCGCCGTACACATCATCGGACTATGAATAGGGGCTAGGCTGTTTATAAGTTCGGGACGAAATTTTTGCACATAATTAACGATGGCCGAACAAGGTTGCGCGATCACAGAACGTAAGTGCATTTCTTTAATGGCTTTCAAGTAGGCCCAGGTAGTAATATCTGCACCATAGGAAACATCATAAATCGTCTTAACACCCAAGGATTTTAAATACCCGAGCAAGCGTTTATAATTGTTAAAATTAAAACGCACGGCTGGTGCGGCTATAACCGTAATCCTTGTCCCGTGCTTAAGATCGGCAAAAAATCTCTCGGTATCGTCGGTATAATCCCTAGCTTGGTGATCACAAACATCCAGACATTCACCACAGTGAATACAGCGGTTCTGATCCACCCTGACTTTGTTATTACCATTCACCACATAGGCGATATTGGCTTTTGTCGGACATTTAGCGATACATTTATTACAACCCATACACAGATCTTCTTTGGTCATTAAAATATCTCTCTCCATAAAGACCACCTTAAGTATGTTATTTTTATCACTTTCTTCCAATTATTATGTTATCGCAATATAATACCCGAGTCAAAGCATGTTTTCAGCAAATTATGACAACTTAATCGCTTTTACTTAAATTAGTTTACATTTGTTATGTCTTTACCATATTTTCTTTATATTTACTGAAAATGTATATCAGCTCTATTAGACAAAATGCCCTGATTGCTAATTTTCTTTCAAGGATTATGACGAGATACCGCGAATAAAGCTATTGAGGTGTTATTGTGAATATGACTGATCTCGTAATTACAGCCATGCAATTATTAGAAAATACAGGTGCTATGGCAGCAATACTTTTGCTTTGTTTGCATTGGTTTCCTTTGGCAATGTACCGTACTGGCGCAGGTATTAATGTTTCCGGGGTACTGCTTTTTTCGCTGCTTGCCCTAGTTGCTACCATCCCCGTACTGCAAACAGAAAGTTTTACCGCAAACCTCGGCATGGTTGCTATCTTGTTAACGGCTATTCATGTAGGTATTATTGAAACCGCACTGGTAGGCTTAGTCACTGCGGTAGCATTTCTAATACTCGGCAGTACTCACTGGCTGCCCTGGGCAGTAGGAGCGCCTTTTTGCGGACTGCTTACGGCATGTTTACTCAAACTTTTCGGCAACTCCCTTACATGCCGAAGGCTAGGACTGGCAACCCTATTTGCTTGCTTAGGTTCGCTGGCATATTTATATATTTTCTTCTCACCGAATGATAGCGCCAGCGGACTAACATCCCGGGGTTTTGACTTTTTGCTAATCATTATTGGCCATATTGCCGCCACCTTACTATTGCACAGGCTGATTATTTTTCTGCAAAACCATCGAAGCTTTACTGAACTCCTGATTGAAGCCGAAATCAAATATCGCAGTTTAGTAGAAAGCTCGCTGGCTGGAATTTATGTGATTCAAGGAACCAAACTGGTATATGTCAGTCAGGGTTTCGCGAACATCACCGGCTACTCCCGCTCACACTTACTGTCTATTACCAACATTTATGACTATATCCACCCAGATGATAGAAATCTTTTTCACGAACATATCACCAACAGGCTAACCAATCAACAAGAACCTGTTACCTATGAACTTAGGTTATTAGCGCAACCTGGCAGTTATCGCCATGTAAAAGTCCAAAGTAGTTATTTTGAAATTAATGAAAAGCCTGCCATTATTGGCACAATGACTGACATCACTGAACAAAAACAGGCCGAACAGGCTTTACGCGAAAGTGAAGAACTGTTCCGATATCTGGCAAATCATATCCCGTTTATGGTTTGGATGGAGGACAAGGAAGGCCATTGCGTCTTTGTTAATAAACAATGGCAAGAATATACAGGCCTTACCTGGAAAGATGGTAGCGATATTTCCTGGGATAGCCGGTTTCATCCCCATGAGGTACAATCAAGCAAACTGACTCGCAGCCGGGAAAAGTTTGATTTGGAATGTCATATGCTGCGTCATGACGGCGAATACCGCTGGACTCAAGTTATCGGTATTCCCAGGTATAATCCGGATGGTTCCTTTGCTGGCTATATCGGTTGCTGCCTAGATATCCACGACAGAAAGGAAGCCGATAAAGTATTACAGCAATCCTATCGGCGTTTGGAAAAAAACATCGAAGAACAAACCCGTCAATTAGCTAATGCCAATGCGACACTGGCCCAGGAAATATTTACAAGAAGAGCAGTAGAAAAGCGTTATCGTCAACTGTTTAACAGTGTACAGGACTTTATTTTTGTTTGGAAAATCACTCCCCAGGGACTACCTGGTCGAATTATCGAAGTCAATGATATTGCCTGCAGCCGGCTAGGCTATAGCCGCGACGAATTGCTATCCATGTCGATGCTGGATACCATGTCGCCCCAAGGACAGGCCATTGCTTCCGCCCAGATGGAAAAGTTATTAACTTCACGCCAAGCTATTTTTGAATTTGACCATGTGACTAAGGACAAAAAACCCATTCCATCAGAAGTCAATGCCCATATATTTGCCCTTAACGATGAACTTGTTGGACTCTGTATATCCCGAGATATTTCTGACCGAAAACAAGCTGAGGCTGAACTGCTTGCAGCCAGAAATCGTATCAGCAGAACCGAAAAGTTGGCTTTTTTAGGTAATATGGCAGCAGGTATAGCCCATGAAATCAATCAGCCACTTAATTCCATCAAAGTAACTGCCGATAGTATTTTGATGTGGTCTAAAGAAGGACGTACGTATCAGTTTGAAGAGTTTTTGGAAGACGTGCAGACCATCTCAGAACAATCGGCTAGAATTGCCAATATCATTAATTATGTCCGTGACCTGATCCGCACCAGTCAGCAAAGCACTAATCAGCGTTTTAGCCTCACCAATGCCATTACCAATGCTATCAAAATGTCTTTCTCTCAGGCAGATACTGCGGATATCACCTTAACGCTGAAGCTAGCCGAAGACCCGCTGGAAGTCTATGGATCACTGGCACATATGGAGCATGTGTTTCTTAATCTTATCAATAATGCGATAGAAGCCTTAACCAATTTGCAGCAGCCGACAAAAGAAATTAAAATTGAAACCTATCTGGAAGATAAAATTATTGTGCAAATTTCGGATAATGGTCCAGGGATTGATGAGAACCTTCAGAAAGAAATATTTACTCCGTTTTTTACAACCAAAAATAATGGTATGGGGCTGGGATTGGCCATTGTCAAATCGGTGGTTACCTCTCATGGTGGGCAAATAACCATCAATAATAATGAACAAGGTGGAGCCACTTTCCGACTTACCTTTCCCATCATCGAAGCAGATAACCAAAAGGAGGATTATGCTAGTTGAATATCCTATTAGTTGATGACGATACTGGCAGCCGGACGTCGGTAAGTAAATTTCTGCGCAAACAAGGACATCAAATAACAGAGTGCAGTAATGGTGAAGAAGCGCTAACAGCTTTTTTATCCGGTAACTTCCCGATGATCTTAACAGATATTAAAATGCCTGTCATGTCTGGCATCGATTTACTTAAAAAGATTAAAGACATGCCTTGCGGCACTTATACCGACATTGTATTATTTACCGGTCATGGTTCCATGGAATCTGCCATCGAAGCCCTGCGCATGGGTGCTTTTGACTATTTGTTAAAACCGATCAATATTCAAGAATTATCGATTATTATCGAAAAGGCAGCCGAACATCAAGCATTACTACGCGAAAACCGGCGCCTCACCGACCATTTCGACCAAGAAGTACAGGCGGCCACACTGGAAACCGCCAAAGAAAATTCTCGTTTACGTATGCTGGCGGCGAAAGCGGAGGGCATTGGGGAAATCGGTCTCTTTGGCCCCGCTATGCAGAATATCTATAAGCAAGCTCTCATGTATCATCGCGACCGCTCTATTCCGGTTTTAATCCAGGGTGAAACTGGCACAGGCAAAGAAATGATTGCCAAACTCATCCATTACGGTAATTTTGATGAGCCGGCCACTCCTTTTGTGGATATTAACTGTGCGGCACTAACACCCAGTTTGTTTGAAAGTGAACTATTTGGGTATGAGGCAGGCTCCTTTACTGGTGGTCTTACAAAAGGGCAAAAGGGCAAATTAGATTTGGCGGCAGGCGGTACCTTATTTTTGGATGAAATTGGTGAAATGCCATTAGAAATGCAGGCTAAACTCCTCCGGGTACTACAGGAAAAAGAGTATTACCGGGTTGGCGGTTTAAAAAAAATTAAATCCGATGTGCGCATCGTGTGTGCTACCAATATTAATCTAAGCCAGGCAGTTGAGGAAGGTAAGTTCCGCCGCGACCTATACTACCGCTTAAATGTAGGACAAATTTTTCTCCCCCCCTTACGAGAACAAAGTAACAGCATTATCCCGCTTGCCAATATGTTTCTTCAACGTTTTGCCAAACAAAAAAATAAGCGTTTTAGACGCATTAGCGATGAAGCCGCTAAAGCCCTGCTCAACCATTCATGGCCGGGAAATGTCCGTGAATTACAGAATGTGATCGAATGGTCAGTATTTATGTTTGATGATATAGAACTGAAACCAGAACATCTGCGAATAACAACTGGAGGAAACAATTGCCTTTGTCCTGATGTGAAAGCGAATTTAATCATGCCGTCACTGCCAATCACCCTCCCGCCAGAACCATTTAATTTGGAAGAATATGTAGATCAGATTATTTTTGCCGCTCTCGCCATGCATAATGGCAATAAGTCAGCAACAGCTTCTTATCTTGGTTTGTCCCGACGCGCCCTCTCATATCGTTTAGAAAAATTGTCACAAAACTAAATAACAACATATCAACAACCCCTTGTGATTACCGTGGCAATCATAAGGGGTTTTCACTGCAAAATCGGCAAAAGGGTTCTGATACCTGTTTCCCGGTTTCAGAACCCTTTTTGCTAAATTAACGATTCACTGCGCAAAAAGCATGGCTACGCTTTCAGATATCCCTTGATAATGGAATCCTGAATAATATAATTTACCAACTGTCCCAATGGAGCGGCTATATCCTTAGTGTGTTTATTGCGCTCTCTGACTTGGCTGCTGGTAATACCATTTTCTTTCCACGATTTTCCGCTGGTATTATAATGCAATAGCAACGGCTGAAGCTTGTCCAGTGCATCTGCCAGACGTGCCTCCATACTTTCCTTTTGCTCAAACTCATCCCATAGCGCTCGCAGCTCTTGCGCCTGATCGGCAGGCAACAAGCCAAATAGCCTATCAGCTGCCGCCTGTTCTCTAGAAGTTTTGTCAACCCCTGCCTGCACATCATAGCAATACGCATCACCAGCATCAATTTCCACGATATCGTGGATGAGTACCATTTTGATCACTTTGAGGACGTCTATCTGACAGCTGGTTACATGTTCCGCCAATAGCATGGCCATAACCGCCAAATGCCAAGAATGCTCGGCATCGGTTTCGTGACGTTCACTACCAGTAACTACATTCCGGCGGTAAATATTTTTTAATTTATCTACTTCCACAATAAACCGCATTTGCTGTGCTAACCGTTCCCCAATGGAAATACCCGGCAATTCGCGGCGCATAACAACATACTGTATTCCGTCCCGCTCATATTCATGACCTGTTGGGCGCAGGCCAAATTTTTGATAAAACGCCGCCTTATCCTTTCTGGCATTACACCATATTGTTTTTGCACCATTAACTGCAGCCAAATCAATGACATATTGCAATAATTTCGTGCCATACCCCTGTCCTTGAAATTCTTGGGCTGTAGCAAATTTACGGAATTGAATTTCACCCTCGCACTCAAAGGTTGAAAGTACACTTATCAATTGATCTCTGTCATATAAACCATAATGTGTACCTACATGATCGTCAGCTAATTTTACATGGGCAAGCTCTTTACCAGGCCACAACACTTTTTGCCGCAGTTCCCACGTCTGAGCTGCATCAATAATTTTTATTTCCATCGTGCTCTCCCCATTTCTTCTTTGTTTTCATTGTAACATCATTAAAAACTGCATACAACCTGCTCCAAAATGGATATCATTTTTCCGCTCAGAATCTAAGATCTCGGCTGCTTGGACCCAGTCACCTAGATGGCACAGAAAAAAAATTCAGTCATGTCTCGCAACAGTATATCGTTACATTCTGGTAGATGTAAACATGGCCATATGCCGATAACCATTCGGACACATGACCATATTCTATGGAAAGTGCAGATAAATTTTCTAATACTTACTCCGCAAAATTACCGTTTTTAAATACTGGTATTGTCTTATCGTCAGCCGTAATCCCTGTAATCTCAAGATCGGCAGTGCCAATCATAAAATCAACATGAACCATAGAATCATTTACACCAGCTTGTTCTAATTGCTCTTGATTCATTGTCACACCGTTTTCGATACATATAGGGTAAGCCTTGCCAATAGCAAAATGGCAGGAGGCATTTTCATCAAACAGGGTATTGTAGAAGAGGATATTAGAATTGGAAATTGGCGAATTGTGCGGCACAAGTGCCACTTCACCGAGATAATGCGAACCTTCATCGGTTTCCACAAGCTTTTTAAGAACCTCATACCCCTGCTCGGCTTTAACATCGATAATTCTCCCGTCTTTAAATGTAAGTGAGAATGTATCGATGATAGTCCCATTGTAGTTTAAAGGCTTAGAACTGACAATTGTTCCATTTACACCGGTTTTTTTCGGTAAAGTAAATACTTCTTCTGTTGGCATATTGGCGACAAATTCAATCCCGTCGGTGGTATGCTCCGGTCCGCCCAACCAGATATGACCATCAGGTAATTCAACCGTCACATCTGTTCCCAGTGAATTTTTATAATGCAGCGCTTTAAATCTGCGAGCATTTAAGTTATTCATACTGGTTTTCAAGGCCCGGCTATGCTCCTGCCAGGCAGCAACCGGGTCCGGCGCGTCTACCCGCACGGCCTTTATAATGGCTTCCCACAGTTTCGCAATCGCTTCCTCATCTGAAACCTCAGGAAATACTCGTTTAGCCCAGGCAAGCGTGGGCACAGATACAATACTCCAGGCATTTTTATTGCTCATAATATGTTCCCGATATTCTTTAAGCGCAGTATTGCTGGCTTTTTGTGCTCTAACCACCCTGTCTGGATTAACGTCTTTTAGCAGTTCAGGATCAGAAGCGGCGATACTTACAAAAGCAGCTCCTTTTCTTACATAAAAGAGATAAAAATCCTTTTGCCAGTCTGGAAATTCATCAAAAATTTCTTCAGGAGCATGCAAAAATTTAATTTTTGTCGACAATTCATCCCGCCAGTTCATAACTACCTCACGCGCACCTGCTTTATAGGCAGTTTCAGCAATAATCCGGGCAAATGGGGCGCATTCCAGTGGTGAAGTTATAACCAGTGTCTGCAGAGGCTGAAGGTTGACCCCGGTTGTAATAACTAGCCGAGCATATTTTTCCATAATTTGTTCATTCATTTGTCCTACTCCTTTCAAATAAAAAGCTAATAGTATGTAGCATTAGCACAGACTGTTTGCTTTATCCGCTGATAATCTTGCTCAGCAAACAAGTCTTACTGCATTATAATACTATCTGATTCCAAATAAAGAACCTGAACCTAATGGTTCAGGCCTTTTGAGTTGTACTCTGTTTACGCTTGTAGCAAATCTGCTGCCGTAGCACTCAGTAGAGCCACCGCTTTCGTTAGTGCTGATTCATCAAAATCAAAACGAGAGTCATGGTGTCCGGCAGTCAATCCAGCTCCAACCATAATATACACGGCTTTACCGCCACGCTGCTGCACCCGTTCCATAAAATAGGTACAATCCTCACTGGCGCCAAAATAGCAGTTAGGCATGATTTCTGTAAAAATCCCCAAGCCTTGCGCAACCTTTTCGATTTTCTCCGCCAGCCAAAGATCATTCTCAGCGCCTGCCGCTCCGCCCATCTCACGGGTTTCTACCTGTACCCCGTACATATCGGCAGCCGCTTTAATAATCCGCTGTGACTCGGTAAACATGTATTCATTGAGCAGGCTGGTTGTGCCACGCGTCTCCAGTTTAATAATTGCATTAGCCGGAAGCACATTACGCCCGGTACCTGCTTCCATTTGGCCAACATTAATGCGGGTAGGCCCTTGACTATGTCTGGCAATAGCATGTAAATTCAGCGCCGCCGTAGCTGCTGCTAATAGAGCATTACGGCCAGCTTCCGGCGCCGCACCAGCATGTGCAGGAATACCGGTAAAAATCGCATCCAGTTTCGTGGTTGCCAAAAAACCTTCTATACGACAAGCCAATTGGCCTGTTTGTTTGGTATTGAACCCCAGGTGCAGTCCTACAAAGTAATCCACATCATCGGCCACACCTTTAACCACCATGGCTCGGGCACCCCGTACCCCCTCCTCGGCTGGCTGGAAAATAAGTTTAACCGTACCACAAAGCTGATCTTTTACTGAGGCCAATATCTCAGCAACAGTTAAGCCAACCGCGGTGTGACCATCGTGCCCGCAAGCATGCATAGTCCCTCGGTTAACTGATGCAAATCCTTCGGCAAACGGCCGATGATTTGCATCTTCAGCTTCCACAACATCATTGGCATCCATGTCAAACCTAAGACCAATGGTCGGCCCCGGTTTGGCGCAGGTGAGCACACCTACAACCCCGGTTTTTCCTCCTTGCATCTTGGCAATCCAGTGTGGATTCGCCCCTTGTTCCAACGCCCGTTTAGTATGCCGCTCAAGCTCAGTTGCTGACGGCACCCCCATCATGGCTCCGGCATCAATGGCTTCGTCACCGACAAACACCTGATACCCAAGCGCAGAGAGGGTGTCGGCAACTATTGCCGCTGTACGGAATTCCGTCCAAGCAGATTCAGCATATTTATGAAAATCCCGCCGTCTGGCAATTGTTTTTTCTGCAAGCTGTTCAGCTAATACGACAAAGTTTACTCCCATATATGCCTCCAAATACTAAGTTTATGCTCAACTGGTTATGCAGTCACTATGCTACAGTAAAACAATCATTGTCGTAATTGCTGCCAGAATCATCGCCGGTGCATTACGTTTGGTCAATTCAATCGGGTTGACTTTGGCCAAGCCAGCACAAACAATAGCCGCTCCGGCAACCGGTGACATGGAACGTCCCAATGCACCAACCACCTGAGCCTGCTGTCCCATCTCAATAATACCAAACCCAAACTGAGGAGCATGCGGCGTAATGGCTCCATTAAACGCCAGCGTTGCAGCATCGCCTGAACCAGATAGTACTGCAATAATAAACGGCCCAAAGGTTGCAGCTAGTTTAGCAATACTTTCTGAATGTTTCATAGCCTCAATCAAAGCACCGGTAAGTCCAATGAGTTTCATTCCTTCGTTAAAAACAGCAGCTGCTACTATAATACCCACAACACTGCCAAAAGCATCCCCCATACCGGCAAAAAACTGCTTAGAAATTTCCTGTGCATTCGTCCAGGTAACAACAAAACCAAGTAACACCCCAAAAAGCATGGCCTGAGGCACAGTTACTTCTGGAATAAGATGTACTTGCTTACTGCCTAATACCAACAATACCAGTGGCACAATTGGCACCATGGCTTTAATAATATTTACTTTGAATTCACCCAATTCCTTATTGTCAATAACTGACTGGGCTTCAACATGATGTTCTTTACGAATATAGGCAACCGCAGTCAAGGTCACCACCACCACTGCCAGAGCCGCTAAATCAGCCGGAGTTAAGACAGCAATTACAGTCATAACATCCGTATTAGCTAATTTGGCAACAAACGGATTGTGAGTAGCACCAGGACTTAATGTACTTCCCCAAGTTCCTGCCAGTACAGCGCTGCCAGCTAAAGCTGGGTGAACCCCTGCACCAATCAGAGCTGGAATCATAATCGCGCCAACGGCAGCAGCACAACCGGCCGCACTGGGTAAAGCAATATTAATAGCAAAGGTAATAACGATGGTACCAGGAATTAAAATGGCTCGGAAACGAGTTAACCCGCCTGCTAACAAATGAACCAGATGGGCGTCACATTGAGTTAGCTTCATAACGTAAGCAAAACCCATAACTGTACAAATAACAGTAACTAAGGTAGGATTAACCATGGCTTTGCCAAAAGCGTCAATAGCCTCAAGCGGCTTTCCGGAAAGCAGCGCCATAAGAAGACCAGAAATGAATAAAACCATTCTCGTTTCATAACGCTTAATAATTGCGACAAAAGTAAGTAAAACAATAAGAGCACCTAACCAGATCAAACAATTCCCCTCCATTTTAATTTATTATTACACATAACGTGTAATTTGTGACAATATATGTTCTTCATACAGGTACTCTTATCCTGCTATTTGTGAAAAAATTTTCATAATAATCCTTTGCCAAAGCCTGTTGACGCTACCACTACGCAAGCAAGTTGAGGGGCTGTCGCGTTAAGACAGCCCCCAAATAGAAAAAACTGCAACCAGTTACT
>NZ_JBYKYF010000452.1:1261-1763 GCF_057736855.1 Sporomusa sp. | reverse complement strand
TTTTGGGAAGCTTTTTTATCTTCCCCTTCCGGTAGTATTCTTTAAATCCCATCCAGTAAGCAGTTATATTTCCTGCATTGCCCACAGGAAGAGAGACATAGTCTGGTACTTCTCCCAAAGCATCACATATTTCAAAAGCTGCCGTTTTTTGACCTTCCAGGCGATAGGGGTTTATATAATTTACCAAAGTAATCGGGAATTTCTGCGAAATTTCTCTCACAAGCCTTAAAGCGTCATCAAAATTGCCATCTACCGCAATAACCTCTGCCCCATAAGCAATTGCCTGTGCGAGTTTCCCCAGAGCAATTTTACCGCCAGGAATTAATACCACACTTTTAAGGCCTGCTTTTGCTGCATAGGCTGCTGCAGAAGCAGAAGTGTTGCCTGTTGAGGCGCATACGACAGCATTAGACCCCTCTTGCTTTGCTTGAGATACCGCTACCGTCATCCCCCTGTCCTTAAAAGAACCTGTGGGATTTAGCCCTTCGTATTTTAGATACAC
>NZ_JBYKYF010000452.1:0-1251 GCF_057736855.1 Sporomusa sp. | reverse complement strand
TTAAAAGCTTCAATTAAAGGTGTGTTGCCCTCTTTTAACGTGACAATATTTTCATCCTTTATGGGAGGCAAAAACTCTCTATAAGCTTTTATAATTCCTTCGTACGCCATTTTAATCTTCCCTCACTTTTATCACACTTTCTATTTTTTCTACTTCCTTTAGCTCCTCTATCTCTTTCAAAGCTTCCAAAACCTTACCTGTATTTGCAATGTGAGTCACCAATACAATTTCCGCTGTCTCTCCCAAAGACCCTTTTTGAACTACTGAAAGAAGGCTTATCCCCTTATTTCCCAAAACTCCTGTGATTTTGCTCATGACACCAGGCCTGTCAAAAGCGATAAGCCTTATATAGTATTTGGAAAAAGTATCTTCAATAGGTATTAAGTCTACCTCTTCACAGCCATTTTGTATTACTATGTGATTTTTCACATCCATTATGTCGGCAACCACTGCGCTGGCAGTAGGCATCATGCCAGCGCCTTGCCCGTAAAACATAACTTTTCCTACCGCATTTCCATCCACAAGTATTGCATTGAAAACGCCATTGACTCCGTTTAAAGGGTTGGTCTTTCTTATCATGACGGGATGAACCCAGGCTTCTAAGCGTTCTTTCTCGTCAATTCTGGCATAGGCCAGAAGCTTTATGGTATAACCCATCTCTTCTGCATACTGTATATCTGATTTAGAAATAAAATTTATCCCTTTTGTGTAGATTTTTTCTGGAAGAACAAATTTGTTAAAAGCCAGCATGCACAAAATGGCAAGCTTTCTCGCCGCATCAAAACCTTCTATATCGTCTGTGGGGTCTGCCTCTGCATACCCTTTTTGCTGCGCATCTTTTAAAACATCATCGAAGTCAAGGCCTTTCTCTTTCATTTCCGTCAAAATGTAATTGGTAGTACCGTTTAAAATTCCTTTTATCTCGTATATTTTGTTCGCAGCAAGGCACTGCTTCAAAGGCCTTATGATGGGAATTCCGCCTCCTACGGAGGCTTCATAAAGAAGGTGCACTTTCTTTTCTGTAGCAAGCTTTATAAGGTCTTTTCCGTGCTTTGCTATGACTTCTTTATTGGCAGTTACCACATGTTTGCCTTTTTGTAATGCTTTTGTTATATATTCTAAAGCGGGATGCTCTTTCCCCATCACTTCTACCACAACATCTATTTCCTCGTCTTCCAAAATATCTTCTGCGTTAAAAGTTATCTTCCCTTTTGCAAGAGGAGTTCTTTTTTTATTGGGGTCTTTTACAAG
>NZ_JBYKYF010000086.1:0-10911 GCF_057736855.1 Sporomusa sp. | reverse complement strand
GGGTACCCGCAGCCAAACAAGCAGCATATCCCATTGCCTTATCTGGACGTATCCGGTAATCGCCGCAGGTTAAATCAAATAATACCGCCCCAGCAACAATCGGCACTTTAGTAACCCCAACATCAAAGCCTATATGTTGTTCTTCTAAATACTGCATTATGCCAGACGCTGCTTCCAAACCAAAGGCGCTACCGCCTGCCAGCAACACGGCATGGACTTTATCCACATAATTTACCGGATTGAGTAAGTCAGTCTCACGGGTACCTGGTGCGCCACCGCGTACATCGACCCCGCCGGTTGCCCCTTCATGACAAAGAATAACCGTACAGCCGGTGGCGGCTGTCAAATCATGAGCATGACCAATTTTAATACCAGGGATGTCAGTTATGTTTACCATCTGTTTACCGCCTTTTTTATCAATTACTAGATTTAGTTTTTGCATAAATTACATGTTCCAGCAACAATGCCGCCGTAATGCCAACAACAAAACCGTTAGTTACCAGCGGCCTGACAACAGCGGGAATAGCGGCCGTCACATGGCTGGGCAAAAACGCGGCCATTGTGCCAATCAGCAGCGATAATCCTACGATTATGCCAGTTTCAAACCCTGACGTTTCTAGGCTTTTTCCCAATACCAACATCCCGCTGGCAACTTGCGAGCACATAATATAACATATTAGGCTGCCAATCACAACTGGCGGCACATAAGAAAATAAAGTGATAATAGCTGGTACGAAAGCGACAAGGATGAGCGCACCTGCAGCTACCGCCAAGGGAAAACGCGAAGCGCAGCTGGTAGCAACCATAAGCCCGCTGCTGAGCGAATAATTTACCGGACCAATAACCCCCAAACAACCGGCACACGTATTTCCTAACCCGGTCACCAACAATCCGGCTGTCGAGCGTTTATCAGCATCATTCACCGTCAATAAGCCGGCAATACTTTGCATTGAACCCAAATCATTAGCCACCAGTGCCAAAAAACAAAACAGAAAAGATACAAAGATCACAGGGTCAAAACGAAAATCAATCACAGCCAACTGCCAATTACTGCGTTCTGCCGTTGTCGGCACTCCTTGCGGCCACGCACCAGCAACTAAAGCATAATATGCTAAAGAGCCAAACAGCAGTGCCCAGGCTACCAGGGTTGATTTTAAAACATCAGGCAACAATCGCTGTCCTAACAGGAGAGATAGCAGCATAATGATAGCAAACGTAAGCTGTTTAAAGGGTTCCGCCCCTGCAGTGATGAGATTAAGAATCGTAGGAAGAAGCGTAAAGGCAATCAATAACAGCACTATCCCAACAATCCGCGGGGTAAACAGCTGGCTGAGGCGAGGTAACAGCTTAAACTGACTTACACCAGCCACTAGTAACCCGCATAAGGCAATTGAACAATAAACTGCACCACCGTCAGCACCAGCCTGGCTTGCCACAATGCCGTTTAATAGCACGGTGGCCGGACCCACAATCAATGGCAACCGATGGCCTTTCAGCACTTGCACCAGCATTGTCATGCCGATAAGCAAAAATAGTTTCTGTAAATATTGTAATTGTATAGCCGTTGAATTAGCATCAGCCATGCTGCTAGCTATGGCCCCGAGGATAATAATAGAGGGGATGGTAACCATAAACCACTGCAACCCAAACAGCGCCATTTCGCTAGGCGGCAGCTGCTCATCTAGCAGATATTTAAATCTTATAGCTCCCAAAAAGTTCTCCTCCCCATCCGCTATTGTATGCCGACTTCAGGTATACTTCATAACTATTTTCGCCGTCTGCTATTTTTTCCCTGCTTTCTGCTTTATGCACAACCGCAATAACAACTCCACCCGCTTCTTCCTAAATAAATGCAATATACCGTCCTAATCATAAATACTAAAATCCGGAACCTGCTTACACGCTAGGTTCCGGTGGATTTTTGCTGTTAGAGTGTGCCAAAAAAGTTAGGGAGTATCGGGATTATGAGCGGCTTGTCCGCTACATAAGATAATATACGGGTATCACTGCCTATTACTAGACCCGCAGTGCCATCTCCCGGATCCTGGCTGCCAAATCACTAAGGCCTTCGACAGCTTTACTTATTTCAAGACTTTTCGACTTTTGCTGTAAACAGATGGTATCAACCTCTAGAATTTCTTTTTCTATACGAGTTACTTCATTTCGCATATCTTCCAGAAGATCTCTGATTTCTTTAATGGAAGCCTGGCTATTGGTAGATAGCTTACGAATCTCTTCCGCCACTACCGAAAATCCCCGACCGTACTCGCCTGCGCGAGCAGCTTCAATGCTTGCATTCAACCCGAGTAAATTGGAATTTGCAGCAACCTCTTTTATGAATGCGAGAATTTTGTCAGATTTTCCGATGCTGTTAGCCATTGACTCGCCAGACACTCTCAGCTTCTCCAACTTATCTGTAAGCAGCGCCGCTTGTGTTGCCAAATCCTCACTGGCGACCGCAACATCTTGGGAAGAAGCCGCAATAGTGTTTGCAAAACTTTGCAACGTTTCTTGCGCCTCCAAACTGCATGCTAGGCCAACCCCCCCGATAATTTGGCCGCCTTCATCATATATAGGCGCACTAATATTTCTAAACGTAAAACCCCAGACTTCTTTCGACACAATACTATCCTGGATCTTATTAAAGTTTATAGCCTCCCATAGACCGTCGCCTTTGCTAAGAGATTTGCCTACAGGAGATTCATGGCGCATTTTCTTGCCTGGCGCATAACTGATAAAACGTTCCCGGTCAGCAACAACAATCATGGAATCAAAAGGAAGCACTCTTTGGATAACGGGTGTACATTGAATCAGGGATTCTAATATCTTTTCCATGGTTTCAATTCCTTTCCGTAAAAAATGTGCTCCTTTGATAGCAAAGCTACTATTGCCGCCAAAGGAGCGCAGTTTTCTCGATCTTAAATTTCTTTACCGGAAATCCCGAAACAAGTTGCTGTACCGGTTCCGGGAAGAGATAGAAGAGATATTTGTACAGATTAAACTGCTTCTTTTGTCACTTCTGCTGCAGATTGATTCGATTTCATTGCTTTAAAGAAGGCTATAATTGTGAACACAATCAATACGCTAGCTGAGAATTTACATAAAAATCTATAGGATTCAAATCCCGTAACCGTATAGACAAGAAGCTGAACAAACGGTGCTAGTAAGAACCCAATATGAATACCGCTAGTTACAAACCCGTATGCAGTATCCCTGTAAGCCGGTTCTACTTTTTGTGAGGTTAAGTTTAAAAGGTAAGGAGCAATCATGCCGGAACCAAAGCCAATCAACAAGTTGGCAACAGTTTGGGTTTCAAAGGTATGAGTGTTAGCCATAATTATATAGCCAACGGCAAAAATAGCTAACGATATGGGAACAATATACTCTTTGGTTTTTTTGTAAAACTCAGGGAAAACAGCTCCAGATATGATGCTGGCGCCTCCCGGTAAACAAATTGCAATACCAATCATCCAGGGCAGGCCGATATGTTCGGTAGTCATAAACAAAGCCATGTTTTCAATATTAAACGCAAAGAATATCCAGTTAACAGTCATGAAAGCAACTAAGCCATACACAATCTTAGGAAGACTTTTGCCTGGTACATGATGGTCAGCTACTTCAGTATTCTGCATGGAAGGAGGAGATTTAGGCAGACCAAACATGGCAACAACCATGATAACTAAGCATACGGAAAAGCATAAGAACGGATAGTTCCAACCAAGCAGTAAAATAAAGCCTACAGCAATACTATCAAGTACATTGGCAATATTGGCAACACTAGTGGCTAAGCCAAGCATCCGTTGTCTCTCCTTACCAGCAAAATGCTCGGCAATCATTGCATTCGGCAAAGGTAACACAAGTCCAACACCAATACCAGTAATCAAGCGGGAGATCAAAATCTGATTCATAGTTTCTGCCTAAAACGGCACCATGCCGGCAATACCATAAATCAGCAAACCTAGGAGAATCAAGTCTTTTTTGTCATATTTTTTTGCAAGTTTACCTGCAATTACACTCATTGGTATAGATGCAAAGAACGGCATAATTACAATTAACTGCAATTCAAATGTCGATGCATCAGGAAATGCCGCTGCCACTGCACCTAAAATAGGAGCTACTACGGAAAGTTCATATATCCAAACAAAAGGTATCAACAGCAATGTAAAAACGTTAAACTTTGTTAACTTGGAACTATTCATAAAAATCCTCCCATTTATTTACACTTCATTCCGAATTAAAAAGGAGATCCGAATTTTTCGCTCTGGAAATACGCTAACGATGTATCACGTGCATTCATCAGAAAAACAGGCTCTTGCGAATTTTCAGATGGAAAAGAGTACAAATTAGGTGCAGCCGCAAATCGTTAAAAAACATATGCTGCTGCACCTGACTTAGACGTAACGCGATCGATCAATTACCAGTATTACATTACTGGCTTGTCCGATAATTCTTTAGAATCCACCATATGGATATACTCTGTCTGGTACTGGATTCAGATCATCTTCATCGATTTCAGCTACGCAGCGGGCCATGGAACCATCGCCCAAGTACCAACGAAGCGGGAAGCAGTAAAATCTAAAGCGTTTACCGGAAACTTTATCCAGATCACCGCCAAGGTTTTCAACACCGACTATGCCATGTCCCAGCATGTACTTATGGCAAGGCTCCCATGTGCCCCAGCAGCCAATGGCTTCCAACTCGCCGAACTTCTTATCATAGGCCTCTTTACCATGAATTTTGATATAGACTTCTTTGTCAAATTCGGCATATGCTTCAATACCAAATTGTTCAATATACTCTTCGGTAATAGGTTTGCCGGAAGCACCGATAAGGTTCATACGGGTCATACCGTTGTTGCCCATAGCGGTGTGGAGAGGATGATCCAACGCTTGGCTATCCATAGCAACGCATTTAACCTTGTGTTTCACAAACCACTTGCCGGCATCAATACCAGTACCGCAGGAGTAGTGATAATATTCTTTAGAGTCATCGAATTTGCGATGCATCCCAGTGTTCAAGCAGACAACCATGCCTTCCAGTTCGCTCGGCTTGATACCTACTTTTTCGCAAGCAGCTTCGAGATGCTTTGGTCCAATTAACCCCCAGCGCTCAATTTCGATGGGAAGACAAACAGCGTCACCAGTATATGCATCAATAGGCATCTCATGAGTGTAGCGGGCTCTTCTGCCATCGAATTCGTACTCCATAACGTGACGAGGAGCATCGCAGTGTGTACCAGTGTGCATAGTGCAGGTGATCTTTTGTGTCAAAACGCCGCCTTTGGCCATAGTGTGCGCACTATCAATTACCGGTTTGTCAAAGTAAGGCCAGCGAGGAATTTCTGCGCTGAAGGGATGTGTCAGATCAACAAATATTTTTTTACCCATAATAATAAAACCTCCTAGATTCTCTGTTGATTGTATATCCTATCAGAAATAGAACTTTGGGGATATCATGTTAAATGTATTTAATTACCGTAACAGTTTCCCTAGCTTCTACAAGCTTTAAAGACGCCAAGCATCTATCTTGTTAATTAGCAAGCCCAATAGCCGCCCTCAACAGCGATATTTGCCCCAGTCATAAAGTCACTGGCACTGGAAGCAAGGAAAATGCAAGGTCCAACAAAATCTTCTGGTTCACCCAGCCGTCCAATTGGAAGGCGTTTTAAAAAGTTTTTATAAACAGCACTTTCTGGGTCAAACATCCATTCTGTAAGATCAGAACGGAAAACAGTTGGGTTAATTGTGTTAACATTAATTTTATATTTTTCGCTCCATTCGCAGGCAAGTGATTGAGCCATTAAGTCAATGCCAGCCTTGGCTGTACAATAGCCGGTATAGCCAGCCATGCCATTTTTGGAGCGGGCTGAAGAAACCAGAATTACTTTTCCGCCTTTACCTTGTTCAACCATTTGCTGGCCGACATATTTGCAGAACAGCCAAGTTGCCTGTACATCAGAAGACATAATCTTTTGCCATTCCTTTAAATCCTGTTCAAGAATGGGTTGGGGGTTATTGTAGCCTGCGGCTGTAACCAATACGTTGATTTCGCCGAATTTTTCAACGGCAGCCTTGACAACCCTGATAACATCAGCTTCTACGGCCGGATCACCAGCAGCGTAACCGCACTCAATACCTTGTGCCTCTAGCTCAGCGCACAAAGCTTTGCATTTGTCATCGCTACGCCCGGTAACAAAAACTTTCATGCCAGCAAAACCATAACCAAAACATACAGCCCTGCCTAAAGCTCCGGTTGCACCAGTGATCACTGCAACTTTTCCTTTGACATCGAATAATTTGTTTACGAATTGTTGGTCAATCATGTTGTTCTCCCCCATTTTAACGTTTAATGCCTAATAGGCTAATTGCTAATTATAGCTAATAACAACCAAGACAGTAGCTACCTGATTGGTTTCGTTTATCATTTCTCTGCCTTCGTTTGGTCCAATAAATATCGAATCATTCTTTTTCAGGACAAAGGTTTCGGTCTTGGACTTTACAGTAATTTCTCCGTCGAGAACATAATAGATTTTTTCTGTCGGCGAATCTTCATAAGCATACTCTGCACCGCCACCAGGTAAAAAGTACGACAATCCCATCCAAAATTTCGTAGCACCGGTTTCTTCTGTACCATGCAACTTCATGGACCGCATGTCGAAATGTTTCGGTGCAAGATAAGGTTTTACATTGGCTAATTCAACTTTTTTCATAAATAGAACCTCCTTTTAATTTATTAATTATTAATTAAGTAAATTAAACTGCCATTTCTTTTACATCGCTAGCAATAGTGTAATCGGCTTCGGTAGCTTCCCTGATGGTTTGCAGGCTTACTCCAGGTGCAGTTTCCGTCAAAACCATCCCTTGGGGAGTTATTTTAAAAACGCAGTAATCTGTAACAATCATGTCAACTGCGCCAGCAGCAGTCAGCGGGAGAGTACATTTTTTCAATATTTTAGCAACTCCGCCCTTACCAACATGCTCCATGGCAACAATTACCCGTTTTGCACCAACAACAAGATCCATCGCACCACCCATACCAGGTACCATTTTGCCAGGAATCATCCAGTTGGCTAAATTACCCTCCTGGTCAACCTGCAAGGCGCCTAAGACGGTGGCATCCAGGTGACCGCCGCGAACAATGGCAAATGACAAAGAACTGTCGAAAGTTGAGCCACCCGGCACGATGCCTGCCGGTTGACCACCAGCGTTAGTCAAGTCAGGATCGATAGTTTCCCCTGTAGGTCCCAGACCGACAAAGCCATTCTCAGAATGCAGAATTACCTTTTTATCATTAGGAATATAATTTGCAACAAGTGTAGGAATGCCAATCCCCAGATTTACTACATCGCCGTCGTTTAACTCTTGAGCAACCCTTTTAGCAATAAGAATTCTTTTTTCCATAAACCTTCCTCCATTCTCCGTTAAGCTTGAACGATATAATCCACGAAGATTCCTGGTAGCATAACTTCGTCAGGATCAATTTCACCTACGGATACAATGGTTTCAACTTCTGCAATAACAAGATCGGCTGCCGTGGCGATAATTGGATTAAAATTCCGGGTTGATCTTCTAAATATTAAATTTCCTTCCTTATCAGCTTTAGTGGCCTTTACCAAAGCAACATCGGCCCGTAGAGGTGTTTCTAGTAAAAAATCACGACCATCAATGCTGATAGTACGTTTGCCTTCAGCAACACTCGTCCCTATACCGGTTGGCGTGAGGACCCCTCCCAAACCAGCTCCACCTGCTCGAATGCGCTCAGCCAAGGTGCCTTGCGGCGATAGCTCCACCTCCAGCTCATTCGCATTCATTTGTCGCCCGGTTTCCGGATTTGTGCCAATGTGTGAAACAATTACCTTTTTTACCTGCCGGTTAACGATGAGTTTACCTATCCCTCGGTCTGGAAAACCAGTATCATTCGCTATGACAGTTAAGTCAGTGCACTTCTTGTTAATCAGTGCATCAATCATTTTTTCCGGCGTACCGTTTGCAAGAAAACCGCCAATCATTACTACGGATGAGCTTTGTACTTTTTCCACAGCCTGGTCTATGCTGATTACTTTCGTCATTGTTACCCCCCTCAGTTACTAAAGTTTGGCTGTTTCACTTTTCGCAATATTAAATAAGCAAAAACCATGCCAAAGCAAAAACAGATAATTGACAATTTGATTTTTTGCATTATAACGCAACTTTCTAATAAAACGGTTTCGTAATTTTCGCATTAATAATGCAGATAAATCACCTTATTTGATGAATTTTATCATCATTATTTAGAAAAATTTACATCTTTTTTAACAATTTCGACCAAATTCGACAGATGAAAAAACGCATCAATAATGATGCGTTTTTTCATCTTCATTTTTTTCAACGCTTTCTTTATCTGAAAAAACTTTTTGGTACTCTGCTAGGTCCTGGTACTGTGTTTCTATTTTAAATAAGTTCTTACAAGATAATTTCATTGTTATCTCTTTTCATAATTTAAAATTAAACAAATATTCATTCCACCGAGGAAGTCCGCTGTTTATCAGATTATTCTGGCATAGAAATTGCATATATTTTATATCAGCGATAAAGCCAAAGCCCTAGGACTAAAACCACTGGCACACATCAGCGGCTACGGGTTGGGCGGAGTGAATCTGGCTATCAGGGTCATGAGTCCGATGCTTGCAAAGCAGAACGAGCTTTCTACGATAAGTCTTTTCATTGATAAAAACGAAGGCACAATTGCTTTATATCATGTGGTTAGCGCTAGCAGAACCCAAATGCTAGCATCTCTTCTTCATGCCTTGAATAGCAAAAAGCCAAACGCAACCTGGCAACCTATATATCTGCGGCAAGCAGAGAAAATTGCCAGCATTGCGAAACAAATCTTTAAAAAATGAGGAGGTGAATGAATTATGGAAAATAACATTATTACCGTAGTAGCAATAGGCGCTTGGCTCACAAGGGAGCGTAACCCCAATACTTCTCTGCCCTCAAAAGATATTGTCGAAAATGTATTCCAGTGCTGACAGACCGGCGCGGCTGTCGCCCACTTGCACATGTAGACGATAATGGTACCATGTGCAAAAAAGTATCGATAAATCGTCGAATTCATCAGAAATAAATATAATATTGTTCTCCCCTGAAAAAATTCGGCGATGTACACGCCACCGCAGAAGCTAGAATGGCGCACTTAATTGAACGTAAGCCGGAAAGGATTCTCTGATACCATACCTAAGAAAGTCACAAAAGTCCTACCTCATTATCCGTTACTTGCAGCTCCTGCCGAAGTCGTATGACAACGCCGGAGGAAATGTTTTAGTACATCATACAATAAACTTAAAAGCTCAAATTTTATAGTATATGGAGGAAAAACATGAAAAAACACCGCATTTCAAAAATCTGCGCCCTTGTTTGCATGTTAGGCTTAAGCTCTGTTGCGTACGCCGATGCCCAATCATACGTAAACACCCCCGGAGCGTTTACGGATGTTCCGGCCGGTCACTGGTCCTACTCCGCCGTCAACAAGCTCGCGGCCGAAGGTATTGTTGACGGCGACGGCAATGGTAATTTTGCCGGTAACAAAACACTAACCCGCTATGAAATGGCACTGATTGTAGCCAAAGCCATGGCTCGTAGCGACAAAGCCGACACAGAAACCAAAGAACTTATTGAAAAATTAATTAATGAATATAATACCGAACTCATAAATCTTGGTGCACGTGTCGCAAAAACCGAAGAAGCTATCAAACGCTTTACTGTTCACGGTGATATGCGGGCGCGCTATCGCAACCTGCAGTATGATCACGGTCGTGATGATGGCGATAAAGATATCCGGTTCCGCCTGTTCCCCACATTTAAAGTAAGCGATAAGTGGATTGTCAGTGGCGAACTTGCTGCAGCAGAAGACTGGCGGTCCAGCAACGATAAAAATGACATGAACAGTGTCGCGATGAGACAGATCTATACGCAAGGTCCATTGGGAGAGACTGGCGTTAATTTAACTTTAGGTAAATTTGTTTATTGGGCCGGTGGGGGTCCGGGAGAACGCACCTGGAGTCCAATGGGTAATACCCTCAATCTGGCAATGAATGCCGTTGGTATCAAGGGTGCCAAGTTTTCTTTTGGTAAAGAATTGAGAACAGACGTTGTATATGGACGTGCCAACACCCAGTATCCGCAATACGTTGATTATAATTATGTCAGCCCAGTCAATGCTGGCTTTAATGACGAAGATATAACTGTTTACGGTTTTGCTACACGCTGGTCGCCAACTGATAACTTGGATTTTCAGGTAAACTATCATAATTTCAAAACCGATAATGGTGTATTTGGTAATGCCTTTAATGCACCAAATGATGAGCTTGGTCTGACTGAGATCGGAGGCATGTACCAGTTTGCCAAAGATTGGCGCTTTACAGCCCTTGCGGCCCGCAGTGACGCCGATAACGAGAACAATGCGTATAAATTGGAAATGCGTTACAAAAATGCTGACCTCGCAAAAACAGGAACCTGGGCACTATTCGGTACTTATATCAATGTCGAAGCCAACAGTATCTGGCGTGCTGACGATCCAGGCCAGGCAATCTGGGTTAGCCCAAGCCTGTTTAGAAACGCAGAGAAGCAAAACCTTGGCGTAAAAGGCTGGTCTTTGGAAACAGCGTATGTCCCTACACCCGGCTCATTGATAAGAGCATCCTATGGTCAGTATAAAGCAGCTACTGGAAAATCTGTCCAGGGAGATACTGATGTCTTCCATCTGCAATATGACATATTCTTTTAATTAAAACCAATTTCAGCTATCGTAGTTACCGTGAACCTATAACCAACTAACGATATCGGGCAGTTAGGGAAAACCCTAACTGCCCTTAAAATTCTAAGGGCGTGTCGCAAAACGTTTATGGAAAAAACGTCTTGTGACACGCCTCTT
>NZ_JBYKYF010000451.1:0-1774 GCF_057736855.1 Sporomusa sp. | reverse complement strand
ACAACTATACAAACTAACGAAGTAGCATCCCAACAGGCACAAGCCGATTATGATAATGCGCTAAACGAATATAACCGCTACCAGAAATTATACGAAATCGGAGCCATTCCCCGGCGGCAAATGGAAAATATTGCGGCAAAACTGCAAGCAGCCAAAGAACGCCTGACTGATTCCGGCAAGCAGTCTGCTAGTATCAGCTCCAATACCCCTACCATCATTACCGCCCCCATCGACGGCATAGTATCCGGTCTATCCATTACGCCGAACAAGGAGGTGCAGGCCGGACAACGGCTGCTTTCCTTAGGAAGCGGCCAAGAAGTAGCGGCTGTTGTTCAGCTTGATCAACAGGATCTGTATCTGGTTCAGTTAGGTACACTGGTGAGATTAGAAGTATCGCAGCAACATATCGGCGGTCAGGTTGCAAGTATTTACCCGCAAGTGGAAGCCAACCAGAATCCTGTGTTTCTTGCCCATATCAAACTTGCCAATAATCCTGGCGGGTTACTAAAACCCGGAATGTCCGCAACGGTTCATATAGCTACCGGCGAAATGGCCATAGTCCCGGCAGTTCCCACAAGTGCAATACTGCAAGACAAGCAGGGACAAACATATATTTATTTGGCAGTCAATAATAAAGCTGTCCTTCAACCCATTAGTACCGGGGAAACCATTGGCGATTATACCGAAATTACTTCTGACATCCCCCCAGACAGCCTGGTCATAACAAGTAACCTCGATACGCTAAGACATGGTGACCCCATCACAATAATACAGTAAATACAAGGCTGCCGCCCTTTGTGATAACAAAGCCCCCGCTACGGACTGTTTATCCTGTCCGTTCGGGGGCTTAGTTTACGGCAACTGGTCCTTATGGTCTTTATTGAGCTACTTCTGCAAAGGTAGATCTTCTGCTTCTACTATCATCTCTGCCCACTATACTATTTGACATCCTTACTAACCATATCATCTTTTTTTACCAGGATCAGAAGTTTTTTCAGGAGTAAACTCTTCGGCAGTTTCTAACTGCATATCTATCATCTGTATCCCTTTACTGCTCCGGTAACTTGGTTTTTCCTCAGAAGCGTGCACTTCCCTGCCAAAATATCTTTCTGTAACAAAAAACAATATAGAAAATAAAGCTACCAATCCTACCCCGGCAAATAGCCCGGCCCCTTGTCCCGGAATTAACGGCATACTGGAAATAATCAATACCATACCTGCCATAGCCAGCCATGAAGCTGCCGGAAACCACCGCAACTGACATTTCCCCTGCGGAGGACACCCAAGGGCTTTTCTGAGTTTGTGATGACTTAAGAGAATGGCCAAATAAGAAAACAACAAGGAAAACCCGCCCGAACTAACCAAAAAAAGATACACCTGTTCTGGCAAAAAAATTCCCATCCCTAGCCCGACAAGCATGGCCATGCCGGAAAAACCAATCCCTTTATAGGGAATATCGCTCTCGTCTTTCAACCAATTGGGCGCATGCCCTTCAGCAGCCAGTGAACGTAACATGCGCCCTAAGCCGAACATTGCGGCTAACATCGTGGATAGAATAGCCGTTATCAACACAATATTCATAGCCTCTCCCGCCCATGTAACATTCCAGGCCATCAGGGCTGTCACCAGCGGACTTTGATCACTGGTAAGGGCAGCAGTAGGTACCAGCAGTAACAAGGCGATTACCGCAGCTAGGTATAAACCTACTAACCCAAAAACAGTATAGGAGATGGCTTGAGGCACAACTTGTTCTGGGTTGGCGGTTTCTGTTGCA
>NZ_JBYKYF010000085.1:0-11075 GCF_057736855.1 Sporomusa sp. | reverse complement strand
GCGAAGGGTCAATCCTTACCTCCAGGAGTGGTAGGAGAAATGGTTGTCCGTGGGCCTACAGTAATGCAAGGCTATTTCAATCTGCCGGACGAGAGCACAGAGGCATTGAAAGACGGGTGGCTTCATACCGGAGATTTGGCTTACCAGGATGCAGAAGGATATTTCTTTCTTGTTGATCGTTTGAAGGATTTAATCATATCCAATGGAGAAAATATATATCCGCGTGAAATTGAGGAATTGTTATATGCTTATCCAGGAATCGTTGAAGCTAGCGTAATTGGTGTGCCTGATCCACTGCGCGGTCAGGTAGCAAGTGCTTACCTTGTATTAGCAGAAGGTCATAGTTTTGATAAAAAAGCGGTTAGAGAGTATCTGCAGAGCAACATTGCCGCCTATAAAATTCCGCGCGATTTCTTTGTTGTGGATGATTTGCCTAAAAATCAGACAGGCAAAGTCGTAAAACGGGCCCTTCGCGAGCAAGTAGGGTGAGTGTATCAAAAATGTATGCGCTGGTAGGCTGGTAGTTGTGATTAGGCTGTTAACAGGTGACGATATAGATGAAGTCAATAGATACTTAGAACGAAATTATATGGAAACAGTTTCGCTGCGCGGCAATCTTGAGCGTTGTGGTCTCGAAAACCATTATCTGAGCCGGCGCTCGGGTGACTATTATGGATATTATTTCGCTGGTCAGTTACGAGGAGTACTGGCCTTTTATAACTTAGGCAGCGTTATGCCACATTTTGAAGATCCAGGGGCGGTCAGTGAGTTTGCCCAAATCATGTTGCAGCGCCGTTGGAAGGTGTTGGCCGGTATGAAACGGGTGGTAGCGCCTTTATGTCAGGCATTGAAGCCGGTTAGGCCAGTACTGGAATATGAAGACAGCTATTATTTGGCCAATTATGACATAAAGCCTGTCCCACTGCCGGCCTCGCTCCAAATTGTTGATATAGATAGGCTTGACCGCATGCTTGCGCTTATGTTTATTGTTGAAGCTTACCGCATAGGGTTTAAGCGACGGTTTAATCTGGAAATGGCAGCCAAACTTATTGCCGAATGCAGTCCAGAAGAGAAAATTGCTTTTCTGGTGGCAGAGGGGGTGCCCAAAGCACTTGCCATGATTCAGGTGGCTACTGACAGGATTCATCAGATCGGTGGCGTATATACCAGTGCCGGCAGTCGGGGTCAGGGCTATTGTCAGGCCTTGGTTTCTTGGCTGTGCAACCGGAGCAGGGCCTATGGCAAACTACCGGTATTGATGGTACGAAAGGACAATCATCCGGCTCTTCGGGCCTATAGGGCGATTGGCTTTACTTATGTTGCTGATTACTTGGTTGCAAAATTTTAGCCGACAGGCTGTTAGCACTTTGATGGCGAAAATCATTTTGCAGGTGGATAAATGTCACTTCTCACTTATAAGCGGCTGGCTGATTATGACGGTATTTTGTGACAGAACAAGACGAGTGGTATTGTCTATTTATGTTCACCTGGGAAGAAGAATACTACAAAAAACAGAAGGATTTGCCGAATTTTCGCCGAAGGTATTGGCAGAAATGACTGCATCAGGAGGAGTCTTCATGAAATTTCCTGGAAGGTTTTCTGCCATTTGCTTGGTAGTGCTTATGCTGATTGTGATACATAATCCGCTTGTGGCCGCTGCCAAGAAGCCGGTCAACTCCCAGCGGCAATCGATTATCAAAATAGCGGAAACATATCTAAAAACTCCCTACCGCTTTGGCGGAGAATGTCCTCAAGGCTTTGATTGTTCAGGCTTTGTTAAATTTGTGTATGCTAAACAGGGGAAAAAGCTGCCTCGCTCCGCTGATGTTCAGTACAAAACAGGTAAAAAGGTGCGCGGCAAACTAGAACCCGGTGACTTGGTTTTCTTTAATACTTATGGGAAAGGCGTTTCTCATGTAGGCATTTATTATGGTGATGGTAAATTTATTCATGCATCTTCCAGCCGGGGTGTAATGTTCAGTAAGCTTAAAGAGCCATATTGGCAGTCACGCTATATTGGTGCTAGGAGAATTATCGATTAGGAGCTATATTCCGAACAATGTTTTAAAAAATGTGTTTAAAGTTCGATTTTTTTATTGACAGGTTTTACTGACTGCTGGTACAATACAAGTAACTCAATAATGCTCGTATATATTTGAGAATACGGCTCAAACGTTTCTACCAGGCGACCGTAAATCGCCCGACTACGAGTGAAAGTGCGTCTAGGGTTCCGTGCTGCATCAACGATGCTGCAGACTGTGACCAAGTGGCGCAGGTGTTAGCACTAACACTACACCGATGGGATAAAAACCCTGGCGGGGAAGTTTCGCTCTTTTGGATTCATGCGAAATTTCCCGCCAGGGTTTTATTTCTTGTTAGCACAGCTTATCAGGAGGATATTGAAACAGTGCTTGGGTTTTCAGGTAAAGCTTGATATAAGTTGTGTTTTCTTTAGTGTTTTCGGGTAAGCTAGTGTTGGATGCAAATACCCTTGACTAGTAGTAGAAAAAAGGGGAGAAAAGGAAATGTTGGAGAAATTTTTTGAACTCAGTTCGCGTAAAACCGATGTAAAGACAGAGGTAATTGCCGGTATTACTACCTTCATGACCATGGCGTACATTCTGTTTGTCAACCCAAGTATTTTGGGCGCTGCCGGGATGGACAAGAATGCCGTATTGTTGGCTACCGCAATTGGTGCCGGTTTGGTATCCATTATGATGGGGGTCTTTGTCAATTATCCGATTGCATTGGCACCAGGCATGGGTCTTAACGCCTTTTATGCTTTTACCGTTGTTATCGGTATGGGTGTCTCCTGGCAGGTTGCATTAGGTGCAGTATTTATTTCTGGTTTAGTTTTTATTTTGCTTACAGTTACTCATGTCCGGCAACTGCTGGTTGAAGGCATGCCCAATTCCTTAAAACATGCGATTACCGTAGGTATCGGTTTGTTTATCACTATTGTCGGGCTGAAACTGTCCGGGATTATGAGTATTCGGTTGTCTTTGATTCCGCCCACATTAGAAAAACTTGTCGCCGCTAATGGTAATGGTACGCCGCTGAGTTTTGAAACTATTATTGAGATGGGGAAATTTACTCATCCTGAAGTATTGCTTTCTGTGTTTGGCTTGGTGTTCATCGGTGTATTGATGGCTCGCCAGGTGAAAGGTGCTATTTTAATTGGTATTTTTGTCACTACTATTTTGGGGATATTGTTAGGCATTGTAAAGATTCCCGCCGGTTTTAGTCCAATAGCCATGCCAGACTTTAGCAGAAATGCTTTCCTGCAACTGGATATTATCGGTGCCCTTCATATGGGATTATTTGCCATTATCTTTACTTTTACCTTTGTAGAACTGTTTGATACTATGGGAACTCTTGTCGGTACCGCTTCCAAAGCTGGTTTAATGGATAAAGATGGAAAGTTTCCGGGGATTGGCAAAGCTATGTTGGTAGACGCCACTGGTGTAAGTTTGGGTTCTTTGTTGGGCACTAGCACCATTACTGCTTTTGTTGAAAGTGCTGCCGGCGTGGGAGCTGGTGGTCGTACTGGTTTGACAGCTGTTGTATGTGGCATACTTTTCCTTTTGGCCCTCTTTTTCACTCCGCTAGCTGGTCTTATTCCTGATGCCGCTACTGCACCTGCGCTCATCATTGTGGGTGCATTGATGATAGAATCTGTCCGTCATATTGATTTTGGTGATCTTACAGAAGGGATTCCTGCATTTTTAACCATTGCTTTAATGCCGTTTACCTACAGCATTGCCAATGGTATCTCCGCCGGTCTGGTAATGTATCCGCTGTTAAAGTTGGTTACTGGCCGTGGTCGCGAAGTTCACTGGATTGTATACTTGTTAGCAGTGCTTGTCGTAGCCAGGTTCATATTCTTGTCTGAATAGCAGAAACGATTTACCCAGATATTTTATAAAAAATATCTGGGTTTATTACCAATTTAGCTGATTTTATATACAGCGCTGTGCAGAAAATTAATTAACGTCAATGCATTTTACAGAGTTGCATGCGAAAGGATGATAAGATGAAAGTTGCTATTATTATGGGAAGTGATTCTGATTGGCCGGTGCTGGAAACCGCGGTCAGCCAATTGAAAGAATTTGGTATTGCCACCGAAGTGCTGGTGGCTTCGGCACATCGTACTCCGGATAAAGTGCGGCGTTTTGTCGCTGAGGCAAAAGACCGGGGGGTTCGGGTGTTCATCGCGGCAGCCGGGGCAGCTGCTCATTTACCTGGTGTGATTGCCAGTTATACTACATTGCCAGTCATCGGTATCCCGATTAATGCTACACCACTAGGCGGGATGGATGCGCTGCTGAGCATTGCGCAGATGCCTGCAGGCATTCCGGTGGCAACTATGGCCATTAATGGAGCAAAAAACGCGGCATTGTTCGCAGCCCAGATATTGGCTGTTCACGATGCAGAACTGGCTGAAAAACTCTTAACCCATCGCCAGAGTATGGCCGAAGAGGTAGAGAAAAAAGATGAGCGCCTGGCCCAAAAACTGTTAGGACAAAATTAGCCTATAGAGGAGAAGATGCAGTATGAAAAAACCTATGTATGAAGGTAAAGCCAAACAAGTATTTGCTACTGAAAATCCCGATGAATTACTGGTCTACTTTAAAGATGATGCTACTGCTTTTAATGGTGAAAAACGTGGTACTATCGGCAACAAAGGTGTACTTAACAATAAGATATCCACATTTTTCTTTAATCTGCTAGGGGAAAAAGGTATACCGCATCATTTTATTAAAATGATTAGTGAACGCGAAATGTTGGTCAAAAAACTGGATATTCTGCCGGTAGAGGTTGTTGTCCGCAATATTGCCGCCGGCAGTCTGGCCAAACGTATTGGCTGGGAGGAAGGACGGAAGCTGCCATCAACCGTGATTGAATTCTACTATAAAAATGATGCATTAGGTGATCCGCTCATTAATGATTATCACATCAAAGCGCTAGGGTTGGCTACTCCTGAACAAGTAGAAACTATGGAAACATATGCCCTGAAGATTAATGAAATTCTGTCAACTTTCCTGAAGCAAAAAAAATTAGAACTCATTGATTTTAAGCTAGAGTTTGGTGTACACAAAGGGGAAGTGCTGTTAGGGGACGAAATTTCCCCAGATACCTGTCGCTTTTGGGATAGTGAAACAGGTCAAAAACTTGATAAAGACCGTTTCCGTCGCGATTTAGGGAATGTTGAGGAAGCGTATCAGGAGGTACTGCGTCGAATTACCGGACAATAATTTGGTTATGTAGTGGTAACTGCTCATATAAGGTTCAATTGGTGGATACTATATTATACCAGTGCTGCCTGTTATCGCAGAAAAATGCCTGACTCAGATATACTAGAATGTCTACTTGTGTGGCAGTGGTAACTAAAATTAATGTATAAGCAAAGGAGAAACCAAGTGCTTTACGATATGCAAAGCGATAAATTTCGAGAAGAATGCGGTATATTTGGTGTTTTTTCTCGGAAAGAGAATGTAGCATTGACAACTTACTGGGGTTTATATGCGTTGCAGCACCGGGGACAGGAGAGCGCCGGAATTGCGGTGACTGACGGTAAGATTATGGATGTGCAGCGGGGTATGGGGCTGGTCAATGAAGTATTTCGTCATGGTTTACCTGCCATGCCAAGCCATATTGCTATTGGCCATGTTCGTTATTCAACAACAGGTTCTAGTTTGCCCCAAAATACTCAGCCGCTGATGGTCAATTATTCTGGCGGACAAATCAGTATGGCTCATAATGGCAATTTGACGAACGCACATGAAGTCCGCAAAGAATTGGAAGGAAATGGTACTGTATTCCAGACGTCGATTGACAGTGAAGTCATTGTGAATCTTATTGCCCGGTCAGCGAAGCAAACTGTAGAGGACAAGATTGAAGATAGTCTTTCTAAGATTCATGGAGCCTATTGTCTGGTGATAATGACCGAAAACAAACTTATTGGAGTACGTGACCCGCATGGGTTCCGTCCACTGTGTCTGGGAAGGTTAGGAGACGGCTGGGTATTGGCGTCAGAAACTTGTGCCCTTGATACGGTAGGGGCTGAATTTGTGCGTGATATAGAACCTGGGGAAATGGTAAGCATTGATGATTGTGGTGTGGTATCCCGACGTTTTGCTGAACCTGGCCGGCGGGCAGGTTGTGTGTTTGAATATATTTACTTTGCCCGCCCTGATAGTGTTATTGATGGTCAGAGTGTATATCAGGCCAGATTTAATATGGGCCGAAGGCTAGCACAGGAAAGCCGTTTGCAAGCCGATATTGTTATTTCAGTACCTGACTCAGGCACTACAGCGGCACTTGGGTACAGTTATGAATCAGGCATACCATTTGCTGAAGGACTTATGAAAAACCGTTATATTGGCCGTACCTTTATTCAGCCAGAACAAAAAAACCGTGACATGGGTGTGCGGATTAAACTTAATGCTGTCTCTTCAGTAGTAAAAGGTAAGTCCATTATTATGGTGGATGATTCTATTGTACGTGGTACTACCAGTGGTAAAATCGTCCGGATGCTAAAAGAGGCGGGTGCAACCGCTGTTCATATGTGTGTAAGTTCGCCGCCGATCGCTTTTCCCTGTTACTATGGCATTGATACTTCGGCGCGCAAAGAGTTGATTGCTGCTTCCAAACAAGTAGAGGAAATCCGGCAATATATTGGCGCTGATTCTCTCCACTATCTTTCCCTTGAAGGGTTGCATGTATCCATCGGGAACATTTCTGAGAAAATGCTATGTAATGCTTGTTTTAATTGCGATTATCCGGCGCGTACGCCTGGTGAGGGTAATAAATTCTTATTTGAGACCAAGAATCCCAAATGAGTCCTGAGATGGATCCGGTGATTATCTGCAAAAGCATAGACTAGGAGGGCAAAAATGGCCGACAACCAAGAATCATCCATGGAAACAACGACCGCGCGCGGAGCACTAACCTATCGCGATGCGGGTGTCGATATTGATGCCGGTAATAAAGCTGTTGAACTAATGAAACGTCATGTGCGTTCTACGTATCGTCCTGAAGTACTAGGCGATATTGGCGGGTTTGGCGGGCTGTTTGCACTGAATTCCGGCAAGTACCGTCAGCCGGTTTTAGTAAGTGGTACTGATGGTGTTGGTACTAAACTGAAAATTGCTTTTATGGTAGACAAACATGATACCATTGGACAAGATGCCGTTGCGATGTGTGTTAATGATATTTTAGTACAAGGGGCCGAACCGCTGTTTTTCCTAGATTATTTGGCGGTAGGCAAACTCGACCCCGAAAAAGTGGCTGCCATTGTCCGAGGAGTGGCGATGGCTTGCTGTGAATCAGGCTGTGCACTCCTTGGAGGAGAAACCGCTGAGATGGCTGGTTTTTATCCAGATGGAGAGTATGATATTGCCGGTTTTGCCGTCGGTGTTGTTGAGCGGGACAAAATTATCACTGGTGAAACCATTAAGCCAGGTGATGTAGTCATTGGTTTGCCATCCAGTGGCCTCCATTCCAATGGCTTCTCACTTGTGCGCAAAATCTGCTTTGATATAAAACAACTGCGTGTCGATGCCTATATTCCCGAATTAGGACGCACGCTTGGTGAAGAACTGTTAGAACCTACCCGGTTGTATCCAAAAATCTGCTTGCCACTGATAGAAAAGTTTGATATTCATGGTATGGTCCATATTACCGGTGGTGGCTTTTATGACAATATTCCGCGAGTTCTGCCTCCAGGCTGTAGGGCAGAGATACATACAGCCGCATGGCCTGTGCCGCCCATTTTTGGCTTGCTAGAGCAATGGGGCGGTGTAGCCAAATCCGAAATGTACCGGACCTTTAATATGGGGATTGGCATGATGCTTATTGTGGCGGCCGAAGATGTGCCTGCCGTACAGGCGGAGTTGGCTGCCCGCAACGAAAAATCATATATAATCGGGACGATTACGGCAGGCGAACGGTTGGTAGAACTCAAGTAAGGAGGTTGTTTGATGAACAAAACGGTCATCGGTGTTCTGGCCTCAGGTCGCGGCAGCAATTTGCAAGCTATTGTTGATGCCATTCATGCCGGACGGCTTGCTGCGAAAATTGGTGTGGTTATCAGTGATAACCCGGATGCCAATGTCCTAAAGCGCCTAGCAGGCTCGGATATTCCGGCAGTGTGTATTGACAGGCGGACATTTTCCAGCCGCCAGGAATTTGAGGCTGCGATTGCTGAGGAGCTTACTGTCCGTCATGTCGAACTGGTTGTATTGGCCGGTTTTATGAGGATTCTCGGGCGGGATTTTATCGACCGGTTTGCCGGGAAAATCATGAACATTCATCCATCGCTGCTGCCTGCTTTTCCTGGGGAAAATGCGCAGCAACAAGCTTTACAGCATGGTGTTAAAATAGCAGGCTGTACCGTTCATTTTGTCGATGAAGGCGTGGATACCGGACCCATTATCCTGCAAGAAGCTGTACCAGTTATGGAAGATGATACTGTAGAAACCCTATCTGAACGCATTTTACATGCCGAACATATTCTGTATCCTCGCGCCATTGCGTTATATTGCGAGGGGCGACTCAGTGTAAAAGGACGGCGTGTATATATTAAATCATGTGAGGCGAAGAAAACAGATGAAGATTAAACGCGCGCTCTTAAGTGTGTCGGACAAAACTGGAATTATTGAGTTTGCTCAGCAACTTCACGATTTAGGAGTGCAGATTATCTCAACAGGCGGTACGATGAAGGCCATTAAAGAGGCAGGGATACCTGTAACTTATGTAAGCGAAGTTACCGGATTTCCAGAAATTATGGATGGTCGTGTCAAAACCCTAAACCCTTATATTCATGGCGGTATACTTGCCATTCGCGATAATCCGGCACACCAGGCAGCTATGCTAGAGCATAACATTCACGGAATTGATTTGGTGGCAGTTAACCTGTATCCATTTCGCCAGACGGTGGCAAAACCGGATGTGACGCTGGCAGAAGCTGTGGAAAACATTGATATTGGCGGACCAGCTATGATTCGGGCGGCGGCTAAGAATTTTCAGTATGTAACGGTTGTGGTTAATCCGCTGAGGTATCAAGATATCATTACCCAATTACGTAATGATGGGGAAGTAGCCTTACAAACCAGGATGGCGTTGGCGCAAGAAGCATTCAGCCACACAGCCAGTTATGATGCATATATTTCTCAGTATCTAAGCGGTCAGTTGGGCCAAGGGTTATTCCCGAATACGCTGCATAAAGTCTACGAAAAGATTCAGGATCTGCGGTATGGAGAAAATCCACATCAATCAGCAGCTTTTTATCGGGAACAATACTATACAGGTCCGGGCCTAACCACTGCCAAACAGCTTCATGGAAAAGAATTGTCATATAATAATATTGTGGATGTGGAAGCCGCCTACGCGTTGGCAGCCGAATTTACAGAGCCGGCAGCCGCAATTATTAAGCATACGAATCCGTGCGGCACAGGCATTGGGGCTACTTTGGCCGAAGCCTATCAAAAAGCCTATGAGGCTGACCCGGTATCGGCGTTTGGAGGTATTGTTGCTGTAAATCAAGAGGTTGATGCCGCTACCGCGCAGCTTATCAGCGAAATTTTTGTTGAAGTAGTCATTGCGCCATCTTTCAGCCAGGAGGCATTGGATATTCTGACGAAGAAGAAAAATATCCGGTTATTGGCAGCGACTATGGCGCAGCCTGATGCTAACCGGCTTGATATTAAATCTGTGGCAGGCGGTGTGCTTATGCAGCAGGCCGATAGGATTACTGCCGCTAAAAGCGACATGAAAGTCGTGACCAAGCGAGAACCAACTGAAGCTGAATGGGAACAGTTGTTGTTTGCCTGGAAGGTAGTTAAACATGTGAAGTCTAATGCGATTGTTGTTGCTAAAGATAATAAAACCATTGGCGTAGGAGCGGGCCAGATGAACCGCGTTGGGGCGGCAGGTATTGCCTTGGCGCAGGCTGGTGAACAAGCTAAAGGTGCCGTTTTGGCGTCAGATGCTTTTTTCCCGTTTGCTGATACCGTCGGAGCTGCCATTCAGGCTGGTGTTACTGCGATTATTCAGCCAGGCGGTTCGATTCATGACGAAGATTCAATCAAGATAGCCGATGCCCACGGGCTTGCTATGGTATTTACGGGTATGAGGCACTTTAAACATTAAAATATAGTAAAGGGGTCAGGCTTCAGCCTGACCCTTTTACTATATTTTTCGCTTATACACTCAAGTATTGCGTACATGCAGGTGGCGTCTTTTGGGTGTAGATTCACCCAAACAGACGCTTTCAGTTTCTTAAAACCAGTTTACTCTAATTCCACAGCAAGTTGCACATTGGCAGATATCTGTACCAGTCCAGGAGAAATTGGAGTTGTAGTGTCGGCCATTGCCGCTTTGGTGTACAACCGATTGCTTACTTCCGGTGATTGCAGGTAAATTCCATTATCATTTACGGTGCTAATTCTGACCACTCGCTTATTTAAAGCTACGGCTATGGTATCGGCTTTGCTCAAGGCATTCCGGACAGCTTGTGCCAGTGCAGCATTTTTCACCTCGTCTTCATTTTTCGTGGTAAATTGTATACTGTTTACCTGATTGGCACCTGCCTGTAACGCGGTATCGACCACTTCTCCGGCTTTTTCTGCCGATGTTGTTATCATAATGCTATTGGTAATTTGATAACCTTTGATATTTGAGGTACGCTTGCCATTGCTGTCACTGGTGTAAAGTGGGGTTACCACATAGTGAGCAGTTTTTATGCAGTCCGGCTTGATTCCTAAGTCTGCCAACTGCAGGCGGATTTTGGTCGAAATGTCGGCATTTTTTGCTTGGGCTGCGGCTACAGTTTCTGCTTCTGTCACTGTTCCTACATGTATATAGGCAGTATCTGGGGCAATTTCCATCTGGTAACTACCGCTTACCTGGACTGTGGTGGCTTTAGAATTCTTTTCAGCAGCCAGAGCTGTTGGCAGTAGTAGCGTCATAATTAACAATGCCAGGGATAACCGTTTGAGTATTTTTTTCACGCAGATCAACTCCTTCATTCATATAAACGCTGTAATCAGTAAAAGGTAACGAGAGAAACAAAA
>NZ_JBYKYF010000084.1:0-11091 GCF_057736855.1 Sporomusa sp. | reverse complement strand
CCAGGGGATCATTACAAAAATCTTCTTCGTTTGGGCAAATAAAAAAGCCCAAGTAACTTAACATTACTTAGACTTCTTGAGCTACAAAACAATCAAATAGGCAGTATTCAAGGTTTTTCTTGGTGCCCGGGAAGGGACTTGAACCCCCACGTTGTTGCCAACAAAAGATTTTGAGTCTTCCGCGTCTGCCATTCCGCCACCCGGGCATTTATTTTGTTTACGTCTCATACCGGACAGTTGTTATAATACCATTTGCACGAATTATTGTCAAGTAAGTTTTTTAGCCAGAAATATAATTTCGCTTGTATTTCTAGGGAAATCTACCTTGACTTTAGCGTAAACAATCATCAGAAATTACTATCTGTAAAAAATTTGCTGCCTACATAAAGGACAATCATGCACTGACAGCCAATATATATCGTCGATTATTACTATTAACACGAAGGAAACAACTATGCCAACAATCAAAATCAAGGATCATACTATCACTTATTTGCTGCGTATTGATAGACGCCGAAAAACCATACAATTGCGCCTGCTTCCGGCTGCCATAGTTGAAATTGCCACCCCGAAAAAACTCTCGGATGATGAAATTAAGCAAATTCTTACCAATAAGAGCAGGTGGTTAATAAGCCGACTGGCCAAACAAGCTGCACTGGCAGCAAACCCGATAAACCAATCACTTTTGCCGGGATCTCAAATTCTATACCTAGGCCAGCCATACACACTAAGTGTTTTGCCAAGCCAAAGCATAAAACCAGAAATAATCATAAAACCCTCAGAAATTCACATATTGCTCCCTGCAGACAAGATAAATCTGGAACAACCGGTTACAACCGAACAAATACTAAAAGCCTGGCTAATAAACCAGGCTAGTGAATATTTTCTTGCTAGAACCAAGCATTGGGCGGCATTAATTGGCGTCAACCCTGTGCGTATAACCATCAGAGATCAAAAAACTCGTTGGGGCAGTTGTTCTAGTCTTGGCAATATAAACTACAACTGGCGAATTATCATGGCTCCCCCCCAAATAGTAGATTACTTGGTTATTCATGAGTTATCCCATTTACGGGAGCCCAATCATTCGGCCAAGTTCTGGAATGAAGTCAAAAAATTTGCTCCAGATTATCAAGAATGTCGCAAATGGCTCAACGATAACGGCAAAATTCTTTGTCGCATCTTCTGACTTACTTAGCCGGAATCAGACCTTTATCCTGGATAAATTGTAACAATAGCTCAGCAGTTGTACCAGTAATTTTCAGGCAAGTACGCCGCTGCTCCTGACTGCCAAACTCATGTGGATTCAGCACCCGACAGCAGGCAGCACCAAACGTCTCGGCAAAAACGCCATGAAAATCGTGGGAACTGCTGTAAATTGGGCCACGGCTTTGTTCCTTATTCTCCCGGCCTTGCAACATCCCCAATACCATAGTGGCTCCCGAAAGCGCACCACACATACAACCGGCATGCCCTAAGCCACCACCAAAACCGGAAGCCATTTTTAAGGCTTGGTCAGAAACGTCCAAGTTATAATAGTCACGAAAGGTTCTTACAATCGACTCGGAACAATTGTAACCTTCTTTAAAATATTTCCCGGCTAATTCTTTGATGCTTACATTTCCATGATCTTGTTCACTCATAATCATTTGATTCCCCCCTGCTTTCTTTAGCTAGTGGCTTCGACAACATGTTGATTTTCTCCTGCATACTAAACAACCTCTGCCAGACTCACCATTGGCAGAGGTTTGTTGTTACTTGATACGCTGTGATACTACATATGCTAATATGCCTCCAATCGCACCGGTGACGCATTGTGGCCAGCTCATGGCCAACATAATACTTCCAGCCACTTTCGGAGAAATAGCAATAAACGTAAGCAGCCAGGTGAACAGTCCATATAACAGCCCGCTTTTACCCAAAGTTGCCAAAACAATACTAGGAATACGCCCCAACGAGCGAGAAGCTAAAAACAGGCAAATATATCCTGCATTGGCTAGGGCAACAGGCAAAATGAATACCGGCAAAGGCAACTGGCCTTGAAAATAAGCTACAATCGGAGCTATTACCGCAATAATAAGTGCAGGCCACAAACCGGCCTTTTGGCTAGCTATAAGCAAAGCAGCATTTACCAAACTACCAATAATAAAGATTGACAAAAATGGTGGCAATGGTAAAAACAATCGCAATGACTGAAAAATTAAGGTAAGTGACAATAACAGCGCTGTTCTGGTTATAATCCGGCTGTCAGACATGAGTACTCCTCCCGGCTATCTACGCCGACGATGATTATAACTGCGACTGCGCCCAAACACCATATAAGCTAAAAGGGCAAGCAGAGCCAGATTACCAGCCACCCCACTCAATATTCCCAAGTCAACCAAAACATTAATTGCAGTCAAACCGCCAAGAAATATCATGGAACGCTTCATATCAATAAAAGGATCTCGACGTAATAACAAATAAGCTATCCCCAAAACAGCTAAATCAATAACTACCCACGCCAGTGTATTAAAAATAAGATACTTAAACATGCTACCGACAATCATAACAGCCAACACTTGAAACCACATTCGATTCACTGCAATTCCTCCTTAGATTTTTATGTACTTGCAAAAAACAATTAGCGAAGCTAACAGCAAAGAATAATTCCCATAATAAAATTATGCTTGATTGATAAAATTCCTGCCTTAAGTTCCTTAACTTCGGTTATGACTCATTTACACACCAATTTTTTTCAAAATTAATGTTTATATTTTATAACTTTGAGCATACTTTTTATTACACAATACATTATGAGGAGTGAAATTTATGAGTGTAGAAAAAGAATTTTCTTTTACTCTATTTGAACCTCGTCGTACCCGCCTTCCCAAAAATGACCAACCATCCATCGAAATACGTCCGAATGGACGCATAGTTTTTAACAAACAAGCCACTCAGCTATTAGAAAATAATCATTTTTGTATGTTAGGCTATGATCCCGTAAACCGGGCATTAGGAATTCTCCCATTGAGCGAACTTAAACCCAACACGTTTCCAATCCGTTATGCAGCCAAAGGCGCATATATCGGGGCCAAAAAATTTTTTAAACACTTTAACATTTTGCCAAACCAGTTGCTTGAAACGGTTCCATTTAAGACCGGCGAATTTATTGGTATATCTTTATAACAATATATCTCCTACCTCGCGCAAAAGTTACTCACATTTGAGTAGCTTTTGTTTTTGGGGATAAACGTTTTTTCTTGTCAATTATTATTATCGTACTGTAAAATTAAAGCAATAGCATAATTCGAGATAGGAGAACACTTATGGAAGAAAAACCTACGCTGACTATAACAATGCCACAATTACGCGCTGCTTTTGAAGCACAAGGGTATATTACTGATAAAGAACTGCTTACCACTGTTTATTTGGCACTTAAGCTGGAAAAACCACTTCTTATCGAAGGTGCTCCAGGCGTCGGCAAAACAGAAATCGCCAAAGTACTCAGCAACATTTTCGATACCGAACTGATTCGCCTGCAATGTTACGAAGGTCTGGATGAAAACAAAGCCTTGTATGAGTGGAACTATCAGCGTCAGCTCATAAAAATCCAATTGCTTAAAGATACTGCTTGTCAAAATCTTTCTGAAAATGACGTATTTTCATTAGAATACCTATTAGAACGCCCGCTGTTAAAAGCCATCCGGGCCGAAAAGCGACCAGTTTTACTCATTGATGAAATTGACAAAACGGATGAAGAGTTTGAAGCCTTTCTCTTTGAAATCTTGTCCGACTTTCAAATTTCGATACCTGAACTAGGTACTATCAAAGCGAAACACATTCCCATTGTGGTTCTGACAAGTAACCATGATCGAGAATTGTCAGAAGGCCTGCGTCGGCGGTGTGTTTATCTATATATTGATTATCCGACCATTGATAAAGAAATTAATATCATTCGCGCCAAAATTCCGGAAGTTACAGAAAAATTAGCATTACAAATAGCCACTGCTGTTAACCATCTGCGCAACAACCTAGCGCTGAACAAACAGCCTTCTATTGCCGAAACGCTTGATTGGACAAGAGCTCTCATTGCCATGCATGCAGATCATCTCGATTCCACCTTAGTTAAACAGACAATGGGGTTATTATTCAAAAATCGTGATGATTTAACAGCTTTTCAAAAAGATCTCGGTGCTGATGGACTTTGTGCCGCCGTCAAGCAAGCAATAAGTACAAACGCAGCTTGTCATTGCCATAACCATGTAAGCAGCGGAGGCTGATCATATTGAACTCTCTTGCCGATAATATTGTAGGTTTTGCCCAGATTTTACGCCAACTAGGTGTACGAATCAGCATTGCGGAAACCATTGATGCTGTAAACAGCCTAACAATCATTGACAATTTTGACCGGGACGAATTCCGCGCAGCATTAAAAAGTACACTAATTAAAAATGCAGAAGATCAAACAGCATTTGATCAAGCCTTTAATTTATTTTTTGTACCACCTGAAGCCAAACAACAGCAGCGTGAAGCCTGGGAATCAAAGCAACAACTAGAATTTGAACAAACTAAGCAGGCAGAGGAAGAATTAGTTTTTCAGGGCCGTCCGCTTGACATTCCCGACGAACTTAAAGACGTTTACAAGCGCTTACCTGAACAAGAAAAACAGCGACTCCAAGATTTTTTGGAAAAAACTTCAACAGGTAAAAATGTTACAGAGTCCTTTCAGCCAGTCGTAGAAAATCTGCTCAAAAGCTCCTTATCGTTTTGGCAACGACAACTGCCTCCAGAAGATTTAGCCCAGTTGGCTGCTGCCAGACGACAACTATTGGGACATAACGATCTGGACCATGTGGTTGATTCGGCAGCAGGGCTTGGCGGCACAGGCCGTAATCCCTTATTATATAAAAACATGCAAAACATTGCCGAGAATGAAATCCCACAAGTTACTGCGCTTATCAAGCGCTTGGCGCACCGTCTGACGACCCGTATCTCCCGGCGCTACCGTATGACCGGGCGCCGCAAACTCATTGATATCCGCCAAAGTATCCGCCGCAATATGCGTTATGGCGGTGTCATGATTTCTTTAAAATACAAAACCAAAAAAATTCATAAACCTAATGTTGTTGTAATCTGCGACGTATCCGCCTCCATGACCAAATATGTCCGATTTACCTTGCCATTGCTCTTTGGATTATCCAATGTTGTGAAGAATATCGAATCTTTTATTTTTGCCAACGATTTGGAGAAGGTAACCGGCTATTTTCGTGGCAGAGATGACTTTGCCCAAGTTACGGAAGAATTGATAACCAATTCAGCGCAAATGGGTCAAGGCACCAATCTTTATATTGCCTTAACAACATTAGCAGCGCAATACAAACAACTGTTATCCCCCTCCACCCTGTTATTTATTATCAGTGATGCCAATACGCTGGCACCTCTCGAAACGGCTGGCGAACTATCACTGCTGAGCAAAAAAGTCAAACAAATTTTATGGCTTAACACCCAGCCCAAAGAACGCTGGAACCAAAATAGCGCTATCCAATTATTTTCTCAACACTGTTCAATGTTTGAATGCTACTCTTTGGCACATTTAACTAAAATACTATCCCTTAATCTAACCCGACAACCATGAGCATTTGATTTTTAGTAGTGGTGTTTTGCAGGTGTGCAGCCCACTAATACACTGCTTTTACCCGTAATACCTGCAATGTATGAAATATCATAATTAATTAAAGGATGTGACTGATCCATGTATTTTGACGGACCATCGCTAGTTGCCCATTATCAACGTTGGCTCAATACCTACCGCGAGCCAATCGAGGAAAAACTAACCGCTGCCCTAAACCACAGAGACCAAAAGCAAGCTATGCATAATGCTATGGAGGTACTTCTGACAGAAATTTTACCTATGGCTTTAGCTGAAATGATTTTGTACAACAATGGCCGCCTGGAAGAATGTATGCAAGAACAGGGCGTCGGCTGTTCTGGTTGTGCCACCAATCTTAAATGAAAAGCAACCGCAGGTCTTATGTGACCTGCGGTTGCTTCATATAATCCATTGTCTAAATTAATATATTTAATTATTTTGCTGCATTTATTGACAGGATGAACAAGTGCCACAGGTTTGGACTGGAACTGGCAACCCAAACATCCCCAGCTTTTTCCCAAATAAATTGGTTTCGGTATCAATTGTGAGCAGAAATTGTTCATTATAATTAACCACCGAACGATGGGCATGAATGAATACACCATCAATGGAAAAAGCTTCATAATCACCTTTTTCATGATCTTGTGGTTCCCCAACCCGTACGACGGGAACGTCTGCTGTTTGAAGATTGCTGCAACCAGGTATCAGACGTTTCTCAATTTTTACCGTAATGACTCCGCCTGCCTGGGCAATAAACTCTTGTGCCCTTTCTGTCACTCTCATATTCATGGGTATCCACCCCTTATACAGTTATTTAATTTAGGTGTTACACATGATCGAGTAATTTCCTTCCTATTGCCAAATATCCAGGCCATTATTTATTTAGGTTTTATATAGACCGTCAGTAAGCCAGTAAACTGTTATTGCAGTAACATCACAAACTGCCTATAATAAAAAGTGATGTCTAAAACAAATCACCTGAAAGGATTACCAATGAACTCATTACCCTTATTTTACTTAGCATTAACCAGCGTTTCATTCTTCTGGGGGACTTCCTTTGCTGCCGCTAAAATTGGCATGTACGAATTGTCACCAATTAACTTAGGTATTTTTCGCGCAATTCTTGCCGCGATCCTATTTGTCATTATTTTAGTGAACAGGAAGCACGGCAATACGATTGAGCGAAAAGACATTCCTAAGTTTATTTTATTGGGGTTCCTGGTGATTACCTCCTATTTTTATCTTCACTATACAGGGCTTAGTTATACAACAACCATCAATGCCGCACTCATTGTTAATACTAGTCCCATTTTTACCGCATTACTAGGTACGGCGCTAGGATGGGAAAAAATCAGTACCATTGGCGTTATCGGTATCATGCTGGCCTTTGCCGGCGTAAGTCTAATCATTACCAATGGACAGCTTACTGCGATATTCCAGTCAGCTACTTTATGGGGCAATCTCCTGCTGTTGTCTAATGCCATTGTTTGGGCCGGGTTCACCTTATACGGTAAAGAACTTTTACAAAAATATAGTCCTGTCACTGCCATTGCTTATATCTATATTTTTGGTGCCATTATGCTATTGCCATTTGCCTTCTTTCCCAGCACAGTGGCACCGGTGCCCTTTATTGACCAAATATTAAATATAAATTGGAAGACGGTTGGCGCTACATTGTATTTGGCAATACTATGCTCTGTATATGGTTACTATATGTGGTATACTGGAGTTGGTCGCATCGGACCACTAAAAACTGCTGTGTTTGGCTATTTAAATCCGCTATTTGCTATTCTCGCCGGCATTTGGCTATTAGGTGAAAAACTTACGGTGTACACAATTATTGGCGGCGCACTGGTTATCGCTGGTGTATACCTGACAAATCAGGCTAAACAGGCTACTGCCTGCAAAATCGTTATGGAGAAGAGTTGAAAAGTATGGCTAAACAGCATATCGTTGCCCTTGATTATATTCGTGGCCTATCCATGCTGGGAGTTATCGGTATCCATACTGGTGCCTACTCGCTTTCCTACGCTTATGCCAATCCTCACCTATTTGCGCTTCTCGAAATAGTTACCCGATTTAGTGTACCAATATTTTTTTTCGTATCGGCATTCGGACTGTTTATTAATCAGCCGCTTTCGGCTGATTTTAACTATTTGTCATTCCTGCGCCGCCGCTTTAAAGCCGTACTATTACCTTATCTGATCTGGTCCATCCTTTATATGCTTCACTATACCTGGATAAGTGGTGATGCCAACATCTGGCTTGCTCCATCTGTTTATGAATACTTTATTTTTGGCTTAGCTTCCTATCAACTCTATTTTCTGGTTATTTTGGTTTGGTTTTATGTCCTTATGCCATTATGGCGGCGACTCGTAGGCTTACTTATCCAAGCTCCGGTAACAGGTCTATTGCTACTTCTAGGCGGACAAATCATCTTTAATTATTATTCAAGCTATATCCTCAAAACCGATTTTGATAACTATTACTTAAATATTGCTGTCCAATACCGGATGAGCTATTGGATTGCACATTATCTATTTATCTTTATTTTTGGTGGAGTTTGCGCTGAACTGTATCCCCAATTTCAAGCGGTTTTGGAACGTTACAAGCAAAAAATCAATATAACTTTTGCCGTCACACTGAGCGGAATGCTATTTTTCTACTACTACTTTATTTATTATGAACAATATAGCTTGGAAGCGGCCGTTAATACTGTCCATCAACTAAGTCCAATTGGCATATTATATACAGTAGGTGCAACGCTATTTTGGTTTAGGATCTTTAGTCTTCCGCTGCCACAATGGTTGTCAGGATTGTTAGCCCAGTTAGGACGATATTCATATTTGGTTTATCTTGTTCACCCATTGATTATGTATCATTTGTTCACTCAACTCATTAACGTTTCGTTGTCATTAACACCATTTTACACAGTTGTTTTCTATCTTGTTACTCTTGGTTTAAGTACAGGACTGTCGCTGTTAATTACCAAAGCAGGTCAGCTTATCCCTGTAGTAAGTTTGGCGCTGACTGGTGCATTTCCCAATCAAACGACGTTCCGCCGACATCGAGCATAAAAAAGCGAGATATTCTAACTATAAAATGAGGCCGTGGATAACTGTAAGTAAGTTTCTCCACAGCCTTTTCTTATCTTAAGTTAAAACTATAATCAGCGTTATTTGCTTAATACTTCGCAGCAACATAAAATTTTCTAAAAAAATAAATATCCTAATCTTTCTAGCTGCTTCCGGTCATCTACAGTTATCACTTCACCGATATTAAAATCGGCCTCATTAGCTGTCACGCGCCTTTGACGGCGTTTAATGTTTGTACAATACAAAAATAAGAACTGACAAAACTTTTTGATTGATTTATTGTGTGCAATGTTCTTCTGATGCTTAATCCAATCACGGTAGATTTGATCAATGATATCAGCAGTAGATACAACAAAGTTTTGCCTGGCAACAAACTCTATCAATTGGAGACACTCTCGCAGCAATACATATAACGCTTGTTGACGGAAACTATCATGGAGCGGGCCAGCATTAAGCTCGGCTACAAGCATACGACGGCCGTTCTCAAATAATGGGTATACAACCGCAAAACTTTCCCCCAATGACCGCTGGGCTATAGCTAGCTTGGCCGCTTGCCCGGCACCATCAACAGCTTGTCGCCAAATACAATCGTTTTGAACTTGTAGCGCCAAATCGAGACTGGCCATTGAAATTGCGCCAGCTAGAGGGCTATATGGATTTAAGCTGTCTATTCCTGCTAAGTAATTACAGTCTGAAATGATGATGGCTACTGCCTTATTGGGTAATAACCCTTTTTCCACCAGATGATACATATACGTAGTCAGGATTTCAAACAGTTTAGCATCCCCGGCTTTTACTGCTCGGTGTAACCAAGCAGATAGCACTCCGGCGACTTGCTCATACACAGCATCGGTTAGTGACATAGCCGCCAGCCAAGTCGACATTTTAGTCTGCATTTCGAGGATAAGACCCGTATCCTTCCGACGTAAAGCAATCAGGCCGATAAGCCGCAGGGAACGCATGACTGCTGCGTGACCAGCCTCATCCGCCACCACTCCCATAGCAACTGCAAGACTATCCACCGCCCTGGCTGCCAAGAAATTTTGGCGTTTTTTGAGGCTCATAACAGCTATAATCCCTAGTTGCTCAACGGCAGCCGGAACTTCAGCCGCTTGCATATTCTTAATCAATGGTCGAAAAGCGTCAATACCGTGGCCAGCAATATCAAGCTGGTTTGACCTTACGGCCAGATATACAGCGGCAGTAAGCCGCACCGGTTCTCCCTGCCTTCCTAAACCATAGCCATAGGCTAGCTTTAACAAATCAAACGCACGGTAAGCAGTATTGTTATTCCCGGCACTTAAGCTGGCATGGATGATTTTATAAATCTGCCGCAGTATCCGTTTGGTCTCAATGGCTGTTAGCGATCGCTTATTACAATTTCTCAGTTGAGATGTAATACGCGCTAATCGCCAATCAAGCCGCCTGGTGTAATACCACCAGGCAGCTATGATGGCCCCGATTAGCGCAGCTAATAATACTGCCACGAGGGTTTTTCCCCCTATCGAGCGTTAATTTCTCCCTGATATACAATACCCCGGGCAGCATCTACAGTAACGATAGACCCATCCTGCAGACGTTCGGTAGCCCCTTCAACACCGACAAGTACTGGTATGCCAAAACTTACTCCCACAATTGCAGCATGAGAAGTTAAACCGCCTTCCTCAGCAACAATGGCAGCCGCTTTCGCTGCATATGGAGCAGTTTCTTCATCAATAGCGCTAACTACCAGAATGTCGCCTTCCTGGAACTTAGTTTTAATATCTTTAACCGAATTGGCAATCACAATTTTACCCGTAACCGCCCGTTGACCAATGCCTGTACCACGCATCAAAATATTACCAACAACATGCACCCGTATCAGGTTAGTGGTACCTGACATACCTGCAGGCACACCGGCAGTCACAACAACCAAATCACCGTCTTTAACAACTCCGGCGTCTAACGAACTGTTAATCGCATTTTGCACCATTTCGTCAGTATTATTAAAACTAGGTCCCAAAATCGGATATACACCCCATAATAGCAACATCCGGCGAACAGTCTTTGGCGACGGTGTAACAGCTACTACGGTAGCCTTTGTGCGATATTTAGATACCATCCGGGCAGTATAGCCTGTTTGTGTTGCGGTAACAATGGCTGCAGCCCCTAATTCATATGAAATCTGCGCAGTTGCATGGCTAATAGCATCAGTAGTTGTGCGCTGCGACTGAATTCCTTTACCCATTAAAATTTCATTATAGCATAGTGAATTTTCAGTCCGCATAGCAATTCTCGCCATTGTCTGGACAGCCTCAACCGGATATTGTCCTGAAGCGGTTTCACCACTAAGCATGATGGCGTCCGAGCCGTCAAGAATAGCATTAG